>JAHJNP010000015.1 GCA_018820745.1 Gammaproteobacteria bacterium | reverse complement strand
TGGGCGATGCGCGCGGCGACTACCGGGTCGTCGGGCGGCTGGAAGGGCAGCTTGTCGATGATCACCACCGACAGCGCGTCGCCCGGCATATCGACGCCTTCCCAGAAGCTTTGGCTGCCCAACAACACGGCGTTGCCGGCTTTCTGGAAGCGCGCGAGGAGTTCGTTCTTCGGCGCATCGCCTTGCACCAGCAAGGGGTAATCCCAGCCGCGTGCCTTGAAGGCATCAAACAACAGGCCGCGCGCTTTTTCCAGCGCGCGCAGGCTGGTGAACAGGATGAAGGCGCGGCCGCGGCTGATTTCCAGCACCGGCAAGGCGGCATTGACGACGGCGTCGGTGAAGTCCGGCGTATTGGGTGCAGGCAAGCCCTGCGGCACGTAGAGCACGCCCTGGCGCGGGTAGTCGAAGGGACTGTCGACGCACAGGGTTTCGGCGGTCTCGATGCCCAGGCGCGTTTTGAGATGGGTGAAGTCGCCCCCGACGGCGAGTGTGGCGGAAGTCAGGATCCATGCCTGCGCGCGCTCGGTGAGCTTGGCGCCGAACATCGCGCCGACCGACAAGGGGGTCGCATGCAGCAGCAGCGAACTCAGCGTGGTTTCCAGCCAGCGCACGCGGGGATGGTCGGGATCGTCGGCGCGCTGCCAGCTGGCCAGGGTGGCCTGCACCGTCTGCGCCCGCTCGAAGCAGTTCTTCAGGTCGGCATCGCGCTCGGCCTGGGTTTCCAGCAGCTTTGCCGTTTCATCCAGCGCCGCCGACAGGGCTTTCAGCGCGTCCGGCCATTTGTCGTAGCGCGCCAGTTCCGCGATGGTCGACTTGACCGGGTTCTGCGGAAACGCCAGGCGCAGGTCGCGCGTCACTTTCCCCAGGTCTTCGGCCGCGCGGCGCAGGGCGGGAAAGTCGCCCGCCTTCACCGCAGCGAGGCGCTTGGTGTCGCCCGCCAGATCGAGCAGTTGCGCGGTGGAGAGGGTTTCGCCGAAAAATTGCGCGGCGGTTTCGGCCAGCTGGTGCGCTTCGTCTAGGATCACGGTATTGCACGCCGGCAGCAGCTCGGCGACGCCTTCGTCTTTGAGCCACAGGTCGGCGAAGAACAGGTGATGGTTGACCACCACCACCTCGGCGTCGAGCGCGGCCTTGCGCGCGGCCATTACGAAGCAGTCCTTGTAATGGCTGCATTCGCTGCCCAGGCAGGTGTCGCGGCTGGAAATGGCGTAGTGCCAGGCGGTGGCGTCCTCGGGGATGCCTTCGGCTTCGGCACGGTCGCCGCTCGCGCTGGTTTCGGCGAAGCGGGCGATTTTCTGCAGCCATGCCGCATCGTCGCGATGGGCGAAACGGCCATCGCTCAAGTTGCGCTGCAGGTGATGGTGGCAGACGTAATTGGCGCGGCCTTTCAGCAAGGCCACCTTGACCGGTGACTTCAGCGCGCGGCGCGCGGCCGGCAGGTCGCGATGAAACAGCTGGTCCTGCAGCGCCTTGGTGCCGGTGGAGATCACCACCTTGCCGCCCGACAGCAGCGCGGGGATCAGATAGGCCAGCGTCTTGCCGGTGCCGGTGCCGGCTTCGGCCAGCAGCACGCTGTTGTCGGCGATCGCCTGCTCGACCGCCTCGGCCATGGCGAGCTGCTGCGGGCGCGAGCGCCAGCCCGGCAGCACCGTGGCACACGCGCCTTCAGGAGAAAATATGCTTTTCAGATCAAACATTTTTGGACAGGATTTCGAGGCGGAGTGTAACATCCAGCCGCGGCCACGCCGATTGCACCCCGCTTCAGTTTGATTGGTTTGCTGCCGTTAGTTCTAAAGTTTCCGCCCATCCAGCCCAGCCATGCGCCTATACCTGTTCTGCTTGCTGATATTGGTGTTTCCGGCCGCTGCCCACGCGGTAATAGCCCAGCAGGAGATGCGCCCCGCCATTCCTGCCAACGCCGACTATCTGATCGGCGAGCCCGGCAAACCCGCCGTGCTGCTGCTGCACGGTTTTTTGCAGACGCGCGATTTTTCCACCGTGTCCACACTGGCCCGCGGCCTGCAGGACACGGGCTATACGGTATTGGCGCCCACGCTCAGCCTGAACATTCCCAATCGCACGCAAAGCCTGGCGTGCGAGGCCGTGCACAAGCACAGTCTGGATGACGATGTGGCCGAAATCGGGCGCTGGGTGAGCTGGCTGAAATCACACGGCCACCGCTCCATCGTGCTGGTCGGCCACAGCTTTGGCAGCCTGCAGTTGCTGGCCTATCTGTCGCTCAAGCCGGATGCGGCCGTAAAAGGCTATATCGGCATTTCGCTGATCGAGGCCCAGATCGGCACGGCTGTGCGTCCTGCCCTGATCGCGCAGTTGGAAGGCCGCGTACTCAACAAGCAGCGCATGCTGGTCAACCAACCCCTGTCTTTCTGCCGGAAATATCCATCGACGCCGGAAGGACTGCTGTCGTACGCACGCTGGGATCAGGCCCGTCTGCTGGCTGCATTGAAGCAATCGCCGGTGAGTGCAAGACTCATCATGGGCGATCGGGACAGCATGATGGAACACGACTGGCTCAAGGCATTGGAACATGTGCAGACCCCGATGGTGATCGTGAAAGGCGCCAACCATTTCATGGATGGCGCGCATGAGTTCGATCTGCTGGAATCCACGCTCAAGTTCCTGGAAGACATACAACCGGCTTCAACCCGATGAAAAGGCCTGCCTCCTTTTCCATCAAGCAGATCGCGCTCGCCTTCATCATCGGGCTGCTGGTGCTGGTGGGCCTGATCGGGAGCTTTGCTGCCTACCAAACGCGGGCCGTCACGCACAGCCTGAAGCTGCAGAGTGTGAACGCTGCGCAGTCCGAACTGGAGGCTGCCGTGCAGCGGCTGTTGAGTCAGACCGAGGAGCAGGCCGTCAAGCTGGCACGCTGGGATGAAACCCGACAACAGCTGGTGCTGCCCGAGTACTACACCTACTGGCGGGATCAGCGGGTATACGAAAGCGGCATGCTGGACAGCCGTTATGTCAGGGCGGCGTTGTACAACCAATCCGGCATGTTGCTTGCGTCCGGCCCGGCGAAAACCAGCCTGCCGGCCAGGCTGCCCGCCAGCTTGCAGCCGCATCAGAATTCCAGCTGGCTGGTCAATGAGACAGGCGCAGTTGCGTTGTATCACGCCTTCCCCGTATACAGCGGCGAACAGCGACAAACCCTGCTCGGGCACGGGCTGATCCGGGTCGATTTCATGCCGGCCCTGCTGCGCGAGGAAACATTCCATTTCACCGACAGTTCCAATGTCAGCCTGGCACTCAAGCCGGGCGAGACGCTGGTCGCGTCGGACCTCTTTTCACGCCTGAGCTTCAGCGCCCGCCCCGATCCCGACCAGCTCCTGTTTCAGACCATCCTGTCGCGTACCCTGATCGCGCTGTTTGTATTGCTGGCGGCCACGGCATTGTTCGGTTTCGTGGCGTACAACCGCCTGCTGGCGCGTCCGCTCGGGCGACTGTCTCAGGACATCGATGCCATGCAGCAAGGCCGTTTCAACCCCAGCCCGTCGCGTTCGCAGAGCATACGCATCAGCGAACTGGAAAACATCCGGCGTTCGCTATACGACTACCAGCTGCAATTGCGCGAGATGCACGGCTCGCTGGAACACCAGAACCGTGAATTCCACACGCAGGCGCGCCAGGACACGCTCACCGGCTGCCACAACCGGCGCGCCTATGAAGAAGACTGGGAACGCTTCCGCCAGGAATCGAAAACCGCACCGCAGGGCGTGGCCTTCCTGCTTTTCGATTGCGACCGTTTCAAGACCATCAACGACACCTACGGCCACGCCAAGGGCGATCGCGTGCTGTCCATCATTGCCGATGCGCTGGTGATGGCATTGCGCGCCAACGATCGCCTGTATCGCATCGGCGGCGACGAATTCGCCACCTTCCTGTCGCGCACCACGCCCGCCCAGGCCAAGCAGGTCGCGCAACGCTGCCAGAGCCTGATCGATGCGGCAGGCTTTGGCGATCTCGGGATCATCGAGCCGGTTGGCCTCAGCATCGGCATCGCCTTCTGCGCGGCAGATCAGCTTGAGCATGTCGACGAGCTGCCCAAGCAGGCCGACATCGCCATGTATACGGCCAAGCAGCCCGGGCGCACCCGCATCGCGCTGTATGGCGAAGATACCGAGCGTGCCTCGCAGACACTGGTGGCCAGCCGCGAAACCAGCGCCTTGTTCCAGGCACTGGCCACCCCCGGCATGATCGAAATGCACTATCAGGCGATTCATGCCCTGCCGGGACGTCAGGTGGATTATTACGAGGCGCTGGCACGCATCCGCTATCACGGCAACCTCATCCAGCCAGAGGCGTTTCTGCCGGTGGTCAGCAGCCGCCGCCTGGAAACCGAGTTCGATCTGGCGGTGCTGAACCAGGTTGACACCGACCTGTCCTCAGGCCAGCTGCCGACAGGATGCGGCATCTCGATCAACTTGTCGGCGCAGAGCATTTCGCACCCTGAAATCGTCTCGCAACTGCTGGAGCTGTCGCGCCACAACGCCCGTCACCCGTTGATGCTGGAAATCACCGAAACCTCGCTTATCACGCAAATGGTCGAGGTGAGCACCTATCTCGACTTGTTGCGCACGGTGAATTACCGCATTGCGATGGATGACTTCGGCACCGGGTACTCGCCGCTGCGCTATCTGGTCGACTTGCCGGTGGATGTGGTCAAGTTCGACATTTCGCTGGTAAACAAGCTGGGGCAGGACAACCGTGCCGGCCAGGTGGTGGCCGATTTCGCCCGCATGATGAGCGAGGTCGGCTATTCGCTGGTGGCCGAGGGGGTGGAAACCGAGGCCGTGCTGCGCAAGGTCGAAAGCCTGGGCATTGCCCATGCGCAGGGTTATTTGCTGGGGCGGCCCATTCCGCTGGCCGAACTGGCCGCCAGCCTTGCCGCCGAGGGCGTCGAGGCCACGTGTAATATTTGACGACAGCGTGTCAGTGCTTGCCCGAGCGCCAGATGGAAAAGATGATCCACAGGCTGTTGAAAAACGCGATCAGGAATCCCAGCAGGCCGAACAACGGCAGACCGAATAGCTGAGGACCACCTTCCACCGTCATGATGATGCTGGAGCCCACCACCAGCGATGCGGTCAGAATGCCCATGGTCAGCCGGTTGCTGGCGCTGTCCAGCTGGTGGCCAAAATGGTCCAGCCGCTTCAGGTCGAGGTCGACCCTCACCCGCCCCCGTCGCATATCGCGTACCAGATGCTGCAGATCGCGCGGCAAATCAGCCACCACTTCGAACGCCTCGCGCATGCTCTTGCGCCCGCGTGCCAGCAAAGCCTGCGGCGTGTAGCGCTGCTGGATGATGCGTTCCACGAACGGCGTCACCTGGTCGATCATGTGGAATTCGGGGTCGAGTTGCTGGCCCAATCCTTCCAGCGTGATCAGCGTCTTGAACAGCAAGGTCAGGTCGGCCGGCAGCACCAGATTGTTGTCGCGCAGCAAGGCCGTGACGTCGTTCAGCAACGCACCGAGCTTCACATCCTTGAGCTGCAGGTCGTCGTAGTTTTGCATCAGTTCCGCGACGTCGTAGGCCAGGCGGTCTTCATCGCTCAACGCATCGCCGCCCCAGTCGAGCATGACCTGCAGCATGGCCTGTTCGTCCTTGCGCGTCAGGGCATGCAGCATGTCGACTATCTGGTTGCGGCGGTGATGGGTCAGCATCCCCACCATGCCGAAATCGATGACGCCGATGCGGTTGTCGGGCAGGAACAGGATATTGCCGGGATGCGGATCGGCATGAAAATAGCCGTGTTCCAGCACCATACGCAGCACGGTGTCGGCACCGCGCGCCGCCAGCAGCTTGGGATCGAGCCCGGCGGCTCGCAGCTTGTCGGGCGCCACCCCCGCCAGGCCGACGATTTCCTCCTGAACATTGACCCGATCATTGGTGAATTCCCAATACACCCTGGGAATTTTCACCAGCGGGTCGTCGGCGAAGCGGCGCGCGAATTGGTCGATGTTGCGCGCCTCCTTGGCCAGGTCGAGTTCGCGATTCAGCGAACGGCGAAACTGCGAGACGATATGAACCGGATCGTAGCGCCGCGAATCCGGCATTTCGCTTTCCAGCAACCTGGCGGCATGCTCCAGAATGCGCAGATCGGCCCGGATTACGCCCTCGATGCCGGGGCGACGGACTTTGACGATGACCGGCATGCCGTCCTTGAGGATGGCGCGATGCACCTGTGCAATAGACGCTGCCGCCAGCGGCTGCGCGCTGAATTCGGCAAATATCTCGCCGGGCTCGCCCTTGAGTGCGGCCAACAGCTCAGGGTACAGAATGTCGTAGGGTACCGCCGGCACCTGGCTGTGCAACTTTTCGAATTCGGCAATCCACTGCGGCGGAAACATGTCGACCCGGGTCGCCAGCAATTGGCCCAGCTTGACGAAAGTCGGCCCAAGCTCTTCCAGTGCGCGGCGGATGCGCACCGGCGCGTCGAGCCGGCTGATCTCGCTGGTGCTGTGCCAGTTCATCACCCGCCCGGCACGCTCCAGCGCGCCGCTGATGCCGAGGACACGCACCAGATCGCCCCAGCCATAGCGAATCATCACCGAGGCGATTTCATGCAAGCGCGGCAGGTCGCGCACGACGGAAATGGTTTCCCAGAGCATCGTTTGATTGTTTTTTGGAATCGGTAACGCTAGGAGTGTACCCGCAAGGGGCACGCCGGATTCGTAAGCCGCTAAAGCGACAACGACTCCGCTGTACCCGCAAGCGACGCGCCGGCCGCGTTTCCGCTACCGGCACGTTCGAGGTGATGCCGTCAGGAACGCAGGCGCTCGCTCTGCCGTTTGAGCGAATCGGACAAGGCCGCCAGAATGCCGCTCGCCACCTGGGACAGGCGCTCGACGGCCGTGCTCGCCGTCTCGCTCAGCCCGGCGCGTCCCGCCTCGCTGCCGGCTTTCACGCCGCCCGCCAGCTGTTGCAGGGCCTCCCGCACCTGCTCGCCGGTGCGGGAGCCGCTGTGTTTCAGGTGGTCGCTCAGGTAACCGAGTTCTTCTTTCAGCTTGCCGCCGGACTGGCTGGCGGTCTGCTTCAGACTGTCGACAAGCTGCGCCTCGAGGTCGCGCAGCTGTTCCAGGCTGGCCTTCAGTTCGTTGTCCTTGAAAGCCTTCCCCTGAGCGGCGGCTTCCTGCAGGGCGTAGGAGGCCGCCTGCGCGGCATTGCCGACGGCGTCGTCGATGCCGGCCCAAGCCTGCTTGAGGCCGTCCTTCATCTCGCCGCCGCGCGCGGCGAGTCCGCTGCCGACGCCGGAGGTGATCGCGCCGACGATTTCACCGATGTTTTGCAGCGCCAGGCGGCGTTCGTGCAGCGCACGCGCGGTCAGTTCGCGGACCCGCTCGTGCAGGTCGGGTTCGGACGCGGCGGACGCGGCCGCGTCGTGCAATTGCTTGAGCTGCGCATTTTCGAGGATACTGGTTTCAGGTGCAGGGGGCGGGGCGTCATTCATGGTGTGGTCCTCAAGGTCAAGACTCGCCGGATGTGGCCATTTTCCGATTCAACTATAGAGCAGATTGCTATCCCATGAAGCCTGTCGCGCTGCTGTCCCTGTTGGTGTTGCTGCTGGCGCTGCCCGCTCGTGCCAACACCCCGCCTGAAGACATCCCGATCTATGCCGTCAGCCTGGTCGGCAGCCCGTATCGCCTGGGCGGCACGTCGCCCGGGACCGGGCTCGATTGCAGCGGCTTCGTCGGCCACGTGTTCCGGCAGACAACCGGCATCATGCTGCCGCGCGACAGCCGCGCGATCAGCGAAGCCGCGCGGCCGCTGGCGCAAACCGAACTTCTGCCGGGCGATCTGGTCTTCTTCAATACCCTCAATCGCGCGTTTTCCCATGTCGGAATTTATCTGGGCGATGACCGTTTTGTACATGCTGCGAGCAGCCGCTCGGGGTCAGTCATGGTTTCCAATCTCAACGACCGCTACTGGCGCGAACGGTATGACGGCGCGCGGCGCGTCACGCCACCGGACAATGACCCATCCGCCGATATGGTGCCCGACTAGTTCCGGCTCACGCCTGATCCAGTGCGGCCTGCTGGGGGCTGCGATTTTGTGTGCGGGCATGGCGCATGCCGCGAGGGATCTCAGTTTTGAAAGCGCAGACGCCGTCAACGAGGGGCAATTGCAGTTCCTCGCAAGCTTGCCCGCCAAACCGGTCCACCATCACCAGAATCACATCCGCATCGAGCCCGACAGCCTGGCTTCCGGCTGGGTCAGCCTGTCGCAATGCCACGACCATCTCGACGCGGTACCCAGCGCACAGATCACCTTCCGCGAGGGTTTCGTGCGCGATCTTCGGCTGGACGCTTTTAGCCACATCAAGGATGCCTGGATCGAAGGTTCCAGCGTGCAATTGCGCCATGTCGAACCGGGTGCCCGGCTGTGTCTGTCGGCGCAAATCCGTGCCCTGCGCAACACCGGAAACGGCTATTTCAATCTGATCAACGGCCCCTATATGCGCAAGTTTCTGGATGGCTATTACCCGATGCGGGTCTCGCTGGCTGTCGACTACCCGGCCCAGACGCTGACCCTGCTCGACATTTCACCGCCGGCGCAGCCAGGGCTGGACCTCGTCGAGCAGCCAGGCGCCATCCGGATGGAGGCGCTTTTCGAGGGCGAATTGCAGACCATGATCCAGTTCGAGCGGAAATGAATCCCAGGAAGCGCTTCATTTTTTTATTTATGTATTGATAACGGTTATCATTTACAGTACGATTGACAACACTTAATACATTGAGGATCAACCAGACATGAAAACGACCAAACTGCTTGCTGCGCTGGCCCTCGTAGTCGCCTCCCTGCCCGCACTGGCTGAAGAAGTGGTGGTGTATTCCGCGCGCAACGAACAGCTGATCAAGCCGCTATTCGACGCCTATACCCGCGATACCGGGGTTGCGATCAAGTTCATCACCGACAAGGAAGGCCCGCTGATGGCGCGCCTCAAGGCCGAAGGCAGGAACACGCCGGCGGATGTGCTGTTGACCGTTGACGCAGGCAACCTGTGGCAGGCATCCGAAGAAGGCCTGCTGCGCCCGATTCGCTCGAAAACCCTGCAGGCCAATGTGCCGGCCCACCTGCGCGATCCGGACAACGAATGGTTCGGCCTGTCGGTGCGCGCGCGCACCCTGGTCTACAACACCAGCAAGGTCAAACCCGCCGAGCTGTCGACCTACGAGGATCTGGCCCACCCGAAATGGAAGGGCCGCCTGTGCCTGCGCACTTCGAAGAAGGTCTACAACCAGAGCCTGGTGGCGATGATGATCACCGAATACGGCGAAGGCAAAACCGAGGACATCGTCAGCGGCTGGGTCGCCAACCTCGCGACCTCGCCCTTCCCCGACGACACCAAGGCGATGGAAGCCGTGGCCGCCGGCCAGTGCGACCTCACCCTGGTCAACACCTATTACTTCGGCCGCCTGATGGAGAAAAGCCCCAATCTGCCGCTGGCGATTTTCTGGCCCAACCAGGGCCTGAAAAACCAGGCGGCCGGCGTGCACGTC
>JAHJNP010000140.1 GCA_018820745.1 Gammaproteobacteria bacterium | reverse complement strand
TGCTGCCCATCCTGCCGGCACTCGCCGCCAGCTCCCCCTTCGCCGACGGCGCGCCATGCGGCGCTCTTGACCGCCGCATGGAGGCCTACCGCACCGCGGTGCAGCGGGTCCCGTCGGTGATCGGCCAGGTGATCCCGGACACGCTTAACAGCCGGGCCGAATACGCGGCGCAGGTGTTGGCCCCCATGTACCGCGATATCGCGCCGCTCGACCCGGAGGGCGTGCTGCGGCACGAATGGCTCAACGCCCGCGGCGCCATCCCGCGCTTCGAACGCAACGCAATCGAGATCCGCGTGATCGACGTGCAGGAATGCCCGCTGGCAGACCTTGCCATTGCCGCCGCCGCCACCGCCGTCATCCGGGCGCTCTACGATGACAGGTGGTCGCCGCTCGTGATGCAGCAGGCCTTCGGCACCGAGGCCCTGGCGAATATCCTGCTCGCCTGCCTCCGCGACGCCGATCAGGCGGTGATCGACGATGCCGGCTATTTGCGGCTGCTGGGCTTGTCCGACCGGCAATATCGGGCGGGCGAACTGTGGCGGCACCTCATCAACCGGACAGCGCTGAACCGTTCCACCTTCTGGGTCGAGACCTTGCGCGTGATGCTGGAACAGGGGCCGCTTGCCCGCCGCATCCTGCGGGCGGTCGGCCCGGTCTGCTCGAAAGACCGCCTGCACTCGGTCTACCTCGAGTTGTGCGACTGTCTGGAAGCGGGAAAGCTGTTCGTCGACAGATAGGCAATGGTGAGGCCAGACCACGTCCTGATCACCTGCGAGCATGGCGGCAACCGCATTCCGCCACGCTACGGAAGCTTGTTTGCGGGATTCGAGACATTGCTGCGTAGCCATCGTGGCTATGACCCCGGTGCGCTGACCCTGGCCCGGCAGATGGCCGGGGCGCTGGCGGCGCCGCTATTCGTCTCCACCACCAGCCGCCTGCTGATCGACCTCAACCGCTCCATCGGCCATCCGCGCCTGTATTCCGAGGCCACCCGCGGCGTGCCGGCGCGGGTCCGCCGCGAGATCCTGGAAAGCGTGTACCTGACTTACCGCAACCAGGTCGAGGCGCATATCGCCGACGCCGTTGCGCACGGCAGGCGGGTGATCCACCTCTCTTCCCACAGCTTCACGCCGGAACTCGACGGCGCCGTCCGCAATGCCGACGTCGGCCTGCTCTACGACCCGGCGCGGCCTGGCGAGATTGAACTGTGCCGCCGCTGGCAGGCCTCGCTCAAGGCACGGGCGCCCGAATTGAATGTACGCCGCAATTACCCCTACACCGGCCAGTCGGACGGATTTACCGCCTATCTGCGCCGCCGTTTCCCGGCTGACGTTTATGTCGGCATCGAGCTGGAAATCAATCAGAAGCATGTCTTGCACGGCGGGCGCCCATGGCGCGCCTTGCGCTGCCATGTGATCGAGGCCTGGCGCCAGGCCAGCCGGCTTGACCACGCCCGGCGGGTTCCCGGAAATGCTTAGGAAGCACCCCATGCCGGCAGCTTGTTCCGCATCAATCGCCACGCATCGCCATCCGGACCGTAAAATCGCACCATGAACTCCGGTCGCCGCAATCTGGTTTTATCCGCTGTCACCCTGGTGACGGCGCTGGGCGTTTTCCTGTGGTTGCGTCCCGACCCCGTGCCGCCGATCCGGATCGGCGTGCTGCATTCGCTCAGCGGCACCATGGCGGCGAGCGAACGTCCGCTGGTGGACGCAGTGCGGCTGGCGGTCGAGGAAATCAATGCAGCCGGTGGCGTGCTGGGGCGGCCGGTGGAAATGGTGGTCGCGGATGGCCGTTCCGATGAAGGGGTGTACGTTGCCGAGGCCGAACGGCTGATCGTGTCGGACCAGGTCAGCGCCCTGTTCGCCTGCTGGACCTCGGCGTGCCGCAAGGCGGTGATGCCGGTGGTGGAAAAGCATCGCCACCTGATGTTCTATCCGCTGCAGTACGAAGGGCTGGAGCAGTCGCACGCCCTGTATTACACCGGCTCCGTACCCAACCAGCAGATCATCCCCGGCACGCACTGGGCGCTGGATGCGCTGGGCAGGCGCGTCTATCTGCTGGGCTCGGAATATCTATTCCCGCGCGCCGCCAACCGCATCATCCGCGATCTGGTCAAAAACGACGGGGGCATCGTACTGGCGGAACGCTATCGCCCGCTGGGCGACGCCGACTTCGACGCGGTCATTGCGGAAATACGCGCGCTGAAGCCGGACGTGGTGCTCAATACCATCAACGGCGACAGCAATACGCATTTCTTTCGTGCCCTGCACACGGCAGGGCTGGGCGCCATTCCCGTGGTGTCATTCAGCGTTGCCGAGGATGGCCTGCAGGCCATCGGAACCGAAGCCTTCCACCCCAATCATTACGCGGTCTGGAGCTATTTCCAGAGCATTCCGGGGGAGGCCAACCGCCGTTTCGTCGCCGCCTTCCAGCAACGCTACGGCTCCGATCGGGTCACCAGCGATCCGGTCGAGGCTGCCTATGTCGGGGTGCGGCTGTGGGCACAGGCGGTGCGCGATGCCGGCACCGCCGATCCCGAACAGGTCAACCGTGCCATGCTGCTGCAGAGCATGGCCGCGCCGTCAGGCATCGCTGCAGTCGATCGCGCCACGCGCCACCTGTGGAAGTCGGTACGCATCGGCAAGGCGCGCGTGGACGGCCAGTTCGATCTGCTCTGGAGCTCGGGCAACGCGTTGCGCCCGGACCCTTACCCGGACTACCGTTCGCGCTTCGAGTGGGCGCAGCTGGTGGCCGATCTGTCCGCCGCCACGCCATGAGCAAGCTCCGCATTTCCACCCGCCTGCTGTTGAGCTATCTGCTGGTGGCGGTGCTGCCGCTGGCCGGCCTGGCTGCGTTTTTTCTGGCATCGTTCGAAACCTCGCTGCGCGAAACCGTGCTGGCGAACATGGCCACCATCGCGGACAAGAAGGCTGAGCAAATCGACAGCCACATGGCCGAGCGCCTGGCCGATGTCCGACACCTCAGTCGCCGGGACCTGATCCGCAACGGGGTTGCCACGCTGAGCGGCGCCTTTCAGCTGAATGGACTCGACGCGCCCGCCTATCAGGCAGCGGCCCGCCCGCTGCGCGATGTCCTGATGGCCTCCAACGCAACCGACGGCTTTCACGATTTGCTGTTGATGGATACGGTCGGCAACGTGGTGTTTTCGCTGCGGCAGGAGCCGGATCTGGGCACCAACCTCAAGCATAGCCCCTACCGCGACACCCAGCTGGCGAAGGGTTTCGAGCTTTCCATGCAGACCCTGCAAACCCACCTCAGCCGCTTCGAACTGTATGCGCCCTCCGCAAACCAGCCCGCCGCCTTCCTGGTGGCGCCGGTGCTGAACGAGGGCGTGGTGATCGGCGCACTCGCCCTGCAGCTGGATGTAAACAAGCTGGAAGCGGTGGCAGCCGATCGCACCGGTCTCGGCCGCTCCGGCGAAACCGTGCTGGCGCAAGCAGAAGGAAACAACGCTTTTTACACGGTACCGCTCAGGCATATCGAGAACGCTGCCTACCATTACCGGGTGCCACTCGAAAAAGCCGCCTTGCC
>JAHJNP010000139.1 GCA_018820745.1 Gammaproteobacteria bacterium | reverse complement strand
TGCTGGCGCTGGATGAACTGCTCGACCGGATTGACGCCCCGGCGTTTGAGGAGGTGATTGCGCACCGCCACCTCGACCAGCACCGCGAGGTTGCGACCGGCCGCCACCGGGATGCGTACCTTGGGAATGGCAACGTCGAAGATGGTCTCGGTCGACGCCACCATGTCGAGCCGGTTGAGACCGACTTCGCCCACTTCTTCCGGATGCACCAGCTCGACGATGAGATTGAGGTTCTTTTGCGGCTTGACCGCCATTTCGCCGAACAGGAAGCGGATATTGAGAATGCCCAGGCCGCGCACTTCGAGAAAATCGCGGATCAGCGGCGGGCAGCTGCCTTCCAGCGTCTGGGGCGCGACGTGCTTCAGCTCGACCACGTCGTCGGCGACCAGCCGATGGCCGCGCGAGATGAGCTCGAGCGCCAGTTCGCTCTTGCCGACGCCGGCATCGCCCTTGATGAGGACGCCGGTGCCGAGCACTTCCAGGAATACGCCATGCAGGGACGTTTCCTCGGCCAGCCGCTGTGTCAGGTAATGCCCCAGGTAGGACATCAGGATCGGGCTGGGAAGCGGCGAGGTGAACAGCGGGGTTTCGGTGCGTTCGGCACTGTCGCGCAAAACGTCCGGTATGGATTCACAGTTGGAGATGATGATGGCCGCGAGCTCGGTCGAAAACAGGTGATCGATGGCATCCTGCAGAGCCGGCGCCGAGAGTCCGCGCAGATAGTCCATTTCGGCGCACCCCAGCACCTGCACCCGGTTCGGGTGCACAAAATTCAGATGCCCGATGAGGGCCAGGGTCGGTTTCTGGATGGTTTCGGAAGACAGGATGCGCTTGCCGCCGTCTCGTCCTGCTACCCACTGCAGGGCCAGCTGCTCCGCCATGTCGCGAAACACGGTCTCGACGGAAACCTGGCTTGGCTCGTCCATGCGCCGGGCCGCTAGCTTGACCACGATTCGAGCAGCGCGACCAGTTCAGACGGGCTGTCGGCCGCCAGCATTTTTGTGCGCATGGCCTCGTCGCCGAACAGCTGGGCCAGTTCGCCCAGAATCTGCAGATGGCGTTCGTTGGCATCCTTGGGAACCAGCAAAATAAAGCACAGCGAGACCGGCTGATTGTCGGGAGCGTCAAATTCGAGCGGGGTCTTCAGTCGGTAAAACGCGCCGCTGGCATCCTTCAGGCCCTTGATGCGGCCGTGCGGAATGGCGATTCCGTAGCCCAGCGCAGTCGAGCCCAGGCGTTCGCGCTCGAACAGGCTGGTGAAAATATCGGTGGATTTGAGCCCGTGGGTCTGGGCGAGCAACTCGGCAGCGTGTTCGAACAGCTTCTTCTTGCTGGAAAAGCTCATGTCCAGCAAGGCGGTGTCGGGAGTGATAAGGGGAGCGATTAGGTTCATGCCGGTTGCGAAGCCGGGGGATCCGGCGCCTGGAAATTATACGCCCGGAGTGTCTCCGGGCGGAATTGCCTCAGTTCGGAAGGCTCGGCGTCAGGCTGCGGTTTCAGTCGGTTGATGTTTCAAACCGCCGCTGGCCTGATGGACATCCGTGATCTTTTCCTTGTGCCTGACGATCTGGCGATCCAGTTTGTCGGCCAGAAAGTCGATTGCGGCGTACATGTTGTCGTCCTCGCTGTGCGCGTGGAAATCATGGCCCTTGACGTGCAGGGTGGCTTCAACTTTGTGCACCAGCTTTTCTACCTGCATGATCACGGTCACGTTGATGACGTGGTCAAAGTGGCGTTTGACGCGGTCGAGTTTCTCGGAAACATAGTCGCGGATGGCTGGGGTTACTTCCAGGTGATGACCGGAAATCGTCAAATTCATAGAGCCTCCTAGGTCTGCTTGATAAAACTGAAAACTGGCTTTCTATCCCGTTTCAGGAGCGATGGCTTGCGCTCGGGTTCATTGTGAGATGAAAGCAGGGCACATTCAAGCGCGGCGCGGCCTTTTGGCCGGGGGTGTCCGGAAAAGCGTTTGCGATCAAAGCGCGCGGCGCATGTTTGCAGGGGGGATTTGCAGCAATTCGCGATATTTGGCGACGGTGCGGCGGGCCACTACGATGCCCTGCTGGCTAAGCACGTCGGCCAGTTGACCATCGGACAGCGGTTTCTTGCCGCTTTCGGCAGCAATCAGCTGTTTGATCAGCGCCCGGATCGCGGTCGACGAACAGGCGCCGCCACTGTCGGTGGCGACGTGGCTGCCGAAGAAATACTTCAGTTCGTACAGGCCGCGCGGCGTCATCATGAATTTTTGCGTGGTGACGCGCGAAATGGTCGATTCGTGCAGCTCGACCGTGTCGGCGATCTCGCGCAGCACCAGCGGGCGCATCGCCACATCGCCGTGCTCGAAGAACTGCTTCTGGCGGTCGACGATGGCCTGCGAGACGCGCAGGATGGTATCGAAGCGCTGTTGGACGTTCTTGATCAGCCAGCGCGCTTCCTGCAGCTGGCTGGCCAGCTGGCTGCCACCGTT
>JAHJNP010000138.1 GCA_018820745.1 Gammaproteobacteria bacterium | reverse complement strand
CGCGCGGGTCTGTGCAGTGCGCGCGCTATCGAGCGCCTGTGCGGAAATGAAATTCGACTGCCGCAAGGATTCGGCGCGAGCGAACTCCTGCTGCGCCAGCTGCGCGGCAGCCGTGGCGGCGCGGGCATTTTCCTGCGCCACCGCCAGCGCGGCCTGGGCGGCGCTGGCCTGCGCCTGCGCCTGCGCGCGGGTGCGCGGATCCAGCGCATCCGAGCGCGCCGGCTCGATCTCCGCCAGCACCTGGTCGGGGTGGACGGCATCGCCGGCTTTCAGTTCGATGCGCCGCAGGTAGCCACTCACCGGCGCCGAGACGACGTAGCGTTCCCGCACCCGGGTCTTGCCCTCCTCCTCGACCGTGACGACAAGCGGAGCGATTTCGACTGCCGCGACATCCACCGGCACCGCGCGCGGCATGAAACCGTAGACGAGGCCTGCCGCCACCAGCGCCACCGTTGCCAGGATGCCCATTTTTGCGCGTAACTGCATGGTTCGTGTCAGCCCTTATTCACGTGTTTTCAGCACCGCCACCAGATCCAGCCGGCCGAGGCGACGCCAGATCAAGAACCCCGACAGCATGGCCGACACGATGACGACCGACGCCCCCATGGCGTAATTGTCAGGATTCAGGATCAGCGGCAGCCGGTAGAGATCGCTTTCGAAGGCCAGCACCAGAATGCCGACCAGCCCGGTGCCGACCAGAAACCCCACCGGAATGGCGGCCAGCGTCAGCAGCGCCAGCTCTCCCAGCAGAATATAGGCGATCTCGCCGCGGGTGAAGCCCAGCACGCGCAGGCTGGCCAGTTCCCGTCCGCGTTCCGACAGTGCAATGCGCGCGCTGTTGTAGACCACGCCGAAGCCGATCGCGCCGGCGAGCAGGGTCGCCACCAGGTTGTAGAACAGCACGAACTCGCCGATGGTTTCATAGAAGCTTTCGATGGCGGACGCGTTGGCGACCATGCCGAGCACGCGCGGGCGTTCGTTCAGCTTGGCATACACCGCCGCCTCGGCGCCGGGCCGGATCGCCAGATAGGCGCCGGTCACCACATTGCCCTCGCGCATCAGCGCATTCAGCGAATCTTTCTGCATGTAGGCCGACAGGCCCAGATACTGCTGGGTGATGCCGAGCACCGGCACCTGTCGCACCGGCCGGCGACCCTCCAGTACTTCCACCGTCAGCATGTCGCCGGGCTTCACGTGCAGAATATTGCGCGCCAGGTGCTCGGTCAGCACCACGCCGCCCGGCGGCACCGCAACCGGCTGCAGCGCGCGGTCGAGCGATCGGTGCAGCTGGCCTTCTGCCTCGATGCCATAGACGGCCGAGCGGTAGCTGTAATGTCCGGCGCGCAGGATCGCCGGCACATCGCGGAAACCCTCCACGAACTCGACCCCCGGCAGCGCGGCGAGTTCGAAGAGCGCGCGGCCGGAAGTGGGCTCGATGAAGGTAAGCGCGAGGTCCTCGCGCGCTGCCTGGCGAAACTGCAGATCCACCATGAAGTCGATCGCACCCTTCTGGTAGTTGCCCACCATCATCAGGGCGCAGGCGCAGGCGATGCCGAGCACCGTCAGACTGGCCTTCAGCGGGCGCCGCTCGATGTGGCGCAGGATCATCCGCGTCGGCGCGGCAAACCAGCGCTGCAGGCCGATACGCTCGACCAGGGTGGCACGGTAGGCCTCCGGCATTTCCGCACGCATGCCCTCGGCTGCCGGCAGCCGCACGGCGCGCGCCACGGAGTACAGCGTGCCGCTGACCGCCGCGACGACGCTGACGCCGAGGGCGATCAGCACGACCCCGGCATCAAGCAGGTAGTCGAGGTAGGGAAAGCGGAACGTCGTCTCCATATAGACATTGGAAAGTCCCTGACCGAACCAGGCGCCAAGCACCACCCCGCCCGCCACCCCCAGCAGCACCATCAGCAGCACCAGCTTGACGTAGTGCCAGCCGATGGCCGGATAGCGATAACCGAAGGCCTTCAGGATGGCGATCTGCTCTCGCTGCAGCGCGATCAGCCGGCTGACCACCATGTTGAGCAGGAAGGCGGCCACGCCGAGAAAGATGGCGGGGAAAATGGTGGCGGTGGTCTGCAGTTGCTTCAGCTCCTCGCTCAGAAAACGGTTGGAGAACTGGTCGGCACGACCGTAGGCGCCGGTGCCGCCATAGGGGGCGAGGATGGCATCCATACGGTCGATCACGTCCTGCTCGTGGGCATCGCGCGCCAGCGTCAGACTGACCTGGTTGAACGCGCCTTCCATGCCGTAGGCGGCGGCGAGCGCGCTGCGCCCCATCCACAGCACGCCGTAGCGCTTGAAATCGGGGAACATCGAGCCGGGCGCGATCTGGTAGATGTATTCCGGAGATACCGCAACCCCGGCGATGGCAAGCCGCTGTCGCTTGCCGTTGATGATGGCAGCGAGCGTATCGCCGGGCTGCAGGCCGTGCGCATCGGCAAAGCTGTCCGCCACCACCACCTCGTCGGCGCTGTAGGGCTGCGGCATTCTCCCGCGCTTGAAGTGCAACGCGTTGAGCAGGGGGGCGCCGCTGTCCGGCAGCGACAGCAGCAGGCCGGTAATGGGATCGTCGAACCCCGCCAGCTCCAGCTTCACCCCGGCCCTGACCCGGGTTTCCAGTTGCTCCACCCCGGGCAGCGCGCGCAACCGTTCGGCCACCGGCTCGGGTGCGCGCTTGAGGCTGGCGAAGACCTCGGCGAATCGGTATTCGCCGTAGAAGCGGTCGCGCGTGGCGACCAGCGAATCGTAGGTGGACAGCGACATCACCAGGGTGGCGACGCCGCCCATGATCACCGCGGCAATCGCCAGCACCTGGCCCCGCAGATGCCACAGGTCGCGCAGGAGTTT
>JAHJNP010000137.1 GCA_018820745.1 Gammaproteobacteria bacterium | reverse complement strand
CGGCGCGCGTTGATGATGGCACGGCCGGCCTTGGTCTTCATGCGGGCGCGGAAACCGTGGGTACGCTTGCGGCGGACGGTAGAGGGTTGATAAGTGCGTTTCATGACTATCCTTTCTGGCGGGTGCTGACCGGATCCTGGGAGCAGGATGGCCGAACACAAAAAATCTGTTGAAAAACCGCGTATTAAACCCTCTCGGCCGGGAGAATGTCAAGTTGATATGGGCAGGCCTTGCTGTTCCCGGTTCCTCCGGCCTGTGGATAACCCGGTCAAAGAAGAGTAAGATTCGTGTTTGAATCCCATGCAGCTTACCGCCCCCCACCCCTCGACTATGGATTCCTTCTGGGACCTTTGCCAAGAGCGCTTCCGCGCCAATCTGACCCAGCAGCAATTTAGCACATGGATCAAACCCCTCGTCTTTGACGACGCGGGGGGCGACGTACGGATTCTGGCGCCCAACCATTTCGTAATGGACTGGGTGCGCGAAAAATTTGCCGAACACATCGAGGGTTGGGCGCAGGAATTTTACGCGCACCCGGTCACCATCATCTATGCGCTGGGGAAGAAAAATAGCACGCCACGCGCGCCCATGGTCCCGGCTTCCGCGCAGTATGCTGCGCCCGCACCAATCGCGACGATTGCACCGGCCCAAGTCGGTCTTCGCATCAATCCGGGCTTCAATTTCGACAATTTCGTCTCCGGTCGCGCCAACCAGCTGGCTCGCGCTGCCGCCCTGCAGATTGCCAACAATCCGGGCGTGGCCTACAACCCACTGTTCGTGTACGGCGGCGTGGGCCTAGGCAAGACCCATCTGTTGCAGGCGATCGGCAACACGGTGCGCCAGGCCAACCCGGACGCACGCATCAGCTATATCCACGCCAACGATTACGTGGACGATGTGGTCAAGGCCTACCTGAACAAGCAGTTCGATGACCTGAAGCGGCGCTACATGTCGCTGGACCTGCTACTGATCGACGACATCCAGTTTTTGGCCAAGAAGGACCGCACTCAGGAAGAGTTTTTCTACGTTTTCAACTCGCTGATCGAAAACAAGAAACAGATCGTCATCACCTGCGACACCTTCCCCAAGGAAATCACCGGGCTCGACGACCGGCTAAAATCGCGCTTTGCCTGGGGATTGACGGTGGCCGTCGAGCCGCCGGAGCTGGAAATGCGGGTTGCTATTTTGCTAGCCAAGGCGCAGGCAGAAAACCTCAAGCTCGACGAGAACGTCGCTTTTTTCATCGCCAAGCAGGTGCGCTCCAACGTGCGCGAACTGGAAGGCGCCCTGAAGCGGGTGATCGCATTTTCGCGCTTCCACGAAAAGCCGATCACGCTGGAACTGGTGAAGGAGGCGCTGCGCGACCTCATCGCATCGACGTCGCGTATTGTCTCGATCGAAAACATCCAGAAAACGGTCGCCGATTTTTACAAAATCAAGGTCGCCGACATGTTTTCCAAAAAGCGCACGCGCAATCTGGCGCGCCCCCGCCAGATTGCCATGGCGCTGGCGAAGGAGTTGACCAACCAGAGCCTGCCCGAAATTGGCGAATCGTTCGGCGGGCGCGACCACACCACGGTCATTCACGCCTGCCGCAAAGTCGCCGAATTGCGCGAGACGCAAGCCGACATCGGGCGTGACTATCTGGTGTTGTTACAAAGCCTGACAGGCTGAGGATGAAATGTGGATAAGTCGGGCCGCGCGGCGAAAGGGAAAATTCTATCCCCACCCCTCCCACTCGGCCAAGGTGTTACCCACACCCAAAAATCAACGCAAGCGGTTATTTTAATTAGGTAAAAAAGCTTATCCCCAGTTTTTGGCCGCCTTTATTATGACTCTCAGGTATATATAAATGCTATTAGTACAAAGCGAACGCAACGCACTTCTTGCTTCCCTCTCGGCTGTAGTCGGGGTGGTCGAACGGCGCCACACCCTGCCCATTCTCTCCAACCTGCTGCTGGAGAAGAAAAACGGCACGCTCACCGTGCTGGCGACCGATCTCGAATTGCAGGTCAGCACGCAGCTGCAAAGTGCGGAAGCGGGCGAAGATTTCGCCATCACCATCGCGGCACGCAAGCTGTTCGACATCGTCCGTGCATTGCCGGACACCGCCAGGATCAAGCTCGACACCAAGGACAGTCAGGTGGTGGTGAGCGCAGGCAAGTCACGCTTTACCCTGCAAACCCTGCCGGCGGCTGATTTCCCGCGGGTTGAAACCGGGGCGGGCCTGGGCGAGGTGATCCGCCTGCCGCAAAAAACACTCAAGCGCCTGTTGCAGCTGGTTCAGTTCGCCATGGCCAGCCAGGACATCCGGTATTATCTCAACGGCATGCTGCTGGTGCTGGATGGCACGCAGTTGCGCGTGGTGGCCACCGACGGCCACCGTCTGAGCTATGCCGAAACCCAGCTGGAAACCGGCGCCGAGGCACGCGAAGTCATCATTCCGCGCAAGACCGTGGTCGAACTCTCCAAGCTATTGAGCGACGTGGACGACCCCGTCGAACTGCGCATCGGTGCCAATCAGGTCACCATCACGCTGTCCGGCACCGAACTGGTCACCAAGGTGGTGGACGGCAAATTTCCCGACTACCATCGTGTCATTCCGGCCAGCCAGCCGCGCCACCTCAAGGCCAATCGCCAGAGCGTGATTCAGGCCCTGCAGCGTGCGGCAATTCTGTCGAACGAAAAATTCCGTGGCGTGCGTCTGGTGATGAGCGAAAACACCCTTGGCATCGTCTGCAACAACAACGAGCAGGAAGAGGCCGCCGACGAAATCGAAGTCAGCTACGATGGCGAGCCGCTTGACGTCGGCTTCAACGTGACCTATCTGCTGGATGGCCTGGGTGCGCTCAATAGCGAAGAAATCACCCTGTCGCTGGGCGATGCCAACAGCAGCATGTTGCTGACCAGTGAAGGCGAGCCCGGCTTCAAGTACGTCGTGATGCCGATGAGAATCTAGCCGCGGCGCATCCAGGCTCCGACGAACCTCCACACTTAGCAACAACCGATAGGAACACCATGAGCAACAAGCCAGAAAACGTCAACGACGGTTACGATGAAGACAGCATCCAGCAGCTGGAAGGCCTGGAAGCGGTGCGCAAGCGCCCCGGCATGTACATCGGCGATACCTCCGACGGTACCGGCCTGCACCACATGGTGTTCGAAGTGATGGACAACGCGATCGACGAGGCCCTGGCTGGCTATTGCGACGACATCAAGGTCATCATCCACCCTGACAACTCCATCTCGGTTTCCGACAACGGACGCGGCATCCCGGTCGGGATCAAGTTCGACGACAAACACGAACCCAAGCGCAGCGCGGCCG
>JAHJNP010000136.1 GCA_018820745.1 Gammaproteobacteria bacterium | reverse complement strand
CCGCTTTTTATGCTAAATTCGAGTTCGATTTCCTTGTTTTCCATGTCTGTGCTCAAAAAAATGCAATTTGCCGATGTGAGGATGATCGGCATTGCCGATGCGGCGATTATTGGCGCAGGCGCGGTTGATTGTCAAAACGCCTGCGCATCCTGTGCAGGCCGCCCCAGCTGACCCCATGCTATACCGCCGCACGCTGACCCGCGAGATGGGCCTCACCACCGGCGCCGTGTTGACGGTGCTGGTGGCAATTTCGCTGGTGGTGCTGTTCATCCGCCTGCTCGGCGACGTGGCGCGCGGCGAGCTCGCCAACGAGGCGGTATTCGTCTTCCTCGGCTTTTCACTGCTGTATTTTCTGCCGGTGTTGATGACGATTGCCTTGTTTGCCGGTGTGCTGCTGCCCTTGTCGCGCATGTGGCGCGATAGCGAGATGGTGATCTGGTTCAACGCCGGCCTCTCGCTCACGCAATGGATGCGGCCGGTGCTGACCTTCGCCGTGCCGTTTTCGCTGGTGATCCTGTTTTTGACGCTGGTGCTCAATCCGTGGGTGCAATCCAAGAAAAGCGAATACAGCCAGGAGCTGAAGCGCCGCAGCGAAAGCGCGCTGATCGCCCCTGGCCTGTTTGCCGAATCCAGCGCCGGTCAGCGCGTCTATTACGTCGAATCGCTCAACCCGTTGACCGGCATCGTGCGCAACGTGTTCATGCAGTCGCTCATCGACGGCCAGCTCGGACTGGTAGTCGCGCGCGAAGGCGATCATACCCAGCTGGCCGACGGCTCGCGTTATCTGGTGTTCAAGGATGGGCGCCGCTACGAAGGCACGCCCGGCCAGCTCGACTACCGCATCGTGCAGTTCGAGCGCTACTGGATGCGGCTCGATCCGGTCGCTGCGGAGAGGCAGATCAACATTCGCCAGATGCCGGTGGCGGAACTGCTGGCTGACGCCACGCCACCGGTGCGCGCCGAACTGTTGTGGCGGGTGGGGGTGCCGATCTCGGCGCTGATCCTCGCCGTGATGGCGATTCCGCTCAGCTTCGTCAACACGCGGGCGCGCCGCTCCTACGGACTGGTGATCGCGCTGCTGCTGTATTTCGTCTACAACAACCTGCTGTCGCTGTCGCAGGCCTGGGTGGCGCAGGACAAGCTGAATCCCTGGGTCGGGATGGGGGCGTCGCATCTGCTGATGCTGTCCGCCGTGGTCGTCTTGTTTTACAGGCGCTCGCGCCAGCATTCCCCGCGCCGGAGGCGGCCATGAGCCTGCTGGCGCGCTATCTGGCGGGGCAGGTGCTGGCCGCGTCGGGATTCGTCCTGCTGGCGCTGCTGGTGCTGTTTGCGTTTTTCGACGTGATGAAGGAGCTCGGCAGCCTGGGCCGCAACGACTATGAGCTCGGACAGGCAGCCGTGGTGGTGCTGCTCGGCGTGCCCGGACATCTGTACGAAATCCTGCCGGTGGCGGCGCTGATCGGCACGCTGTTCGCGCTGTCGCGTCTGGTGGGCAACTCGGAATACGCGGTGATGCGCGTGTCGGGCCTGTCCAACTGGCGGGTGGGCGGGTATTTCGCGGTCATCGGGACGCTGCTGTCGCTGCTGGTGCTGGTGTTCGGCGAATACGTGGCGCCGTGGTCGGAACAGGCGGCGCAGCGCTACAAGCTGTCGGCCACCCAGTCCGTGGTCGCGCAGCAATTCCGTTCCGGGCTGTGGGTCAAGGACGGCAGCACCTTCATCAACGTGCGCGAAGTAATGCCCGACAATACGCTGCGCGACATCGAGATTTACGGCTTCGACGCCGATGGCGAGCTGGGCTGGATCCGCGCCGCCGAGCAGGCCAGCTGGCGCGGCAGCCAACAGACCTGGGATCTGCGGCAGGTGGTGGAAACGCGGTTCGACACGGACGGCATTCGCGCCGAGCGCAGCGCAAGCCAGGACTGGCAGTCGGTGCTCACGCCCGACATCCTCGGCGTGCTGCTGGTCGCACCGGAGAAAATGTCGGCGCGCACGCTCTGGCGCTACATCGCGCACCTCAAGGAAAACAGCCAGAACGCGACGCGCTACGAGCTCGCGCTGTGGTCGAAATTCATCAGCCCCTTCGTCATCCCGATCATGATGCTGATCGCGATGCCGTTCGCCATCCGGGGGCCGCGCGCAGGCGGCACCAGCGGCATGATTTTCCTCGGCATTCTGGCCGGTCTCGGCTTCCATCTGCTGAGCCGCCTGCTCGGCCACCTGGGCCTGCTGAACAACTGGCCGGCGCCGCTGGTGTCGACCCTGCCGCTGCTGGTTTTTCTGGGCATCGCGCTGGCGGGCATCCGCTGGGTGGACCGCCGCTGAGCCGGCTGCCGCAACGGCTGGCCGGGTGTTTGTGTGCCAGCGAGCCGGCGGACAAGGTGGCCTGCGTGCACGCGCTGCAGGCGGACTGGCTGGCCGGCGCGGTCGATCCCGCCAGCGAGGCGGCGCGCAAGCCGATCGACCAGCCGGGCCGGCCGCCAAAACCCGAACCGGTCCCGCCGCAAAAGGTCCCGCGCCGCCGCGCCGACACGCTGTCTGGCCGCGCCGCGCTGGTCCATGCGTTGGCGCATATCGAATTCAACGCGATCAATCTGGCGCTCGACGCCGCCCACCGCTTTGCCGGCATGCCGCTCGCGTACTACGCCGACTGGCTCAAGGTGGCCGACGAGGAAGCGCTGCATTTCGACCTGCTGAACACGCATCTGGCGACGCTGGGCTACGTCTACGGCGACTTTCCCGCCCACAACGGACTGTGGGACATGGCGCTGAAAACCGCGCACGACCCGCTGGTGCGCATGGCGCTGGTGCCGCGCGTGCTGGAAGCGCGCGGGCTCGACGCCACCCCGCTGATCGTCGACAAGCTCCGCGCGGCGAACGACCTCGCCATGGTCGAGATTCTCGCCGTCATCGAACGCGACGAGATCGGCCACGTCGCCATCGGTAGCCACTGGTTCGGCTCACTGTGCGCGGCGCGCGGGCTCGAACCCGAGGCGACGTTCCGGCAGTTGCTGGTCGATTACGATGCGCCGCCGCTGAAGCCGCCGTTCAATCTGGCGGCGCGCCGGGCTGCGGGATTCAGCGAGTCCGAGCTGGACTGGTTGAACGAACTTTAGACCTAGTGTCGTGAATCAGAAATATCGAAACATAAAACGGCGTCTTTTTCCGCATGGTGGCGTTGCTCGTCGTTGCCATAGACCGAACTATGTCGCCTCCTCGCGCCTTGCCCTGCGAAAAAATCCATCCGTTTTACCTTG
>JAHJNP010000135.1 GCA_018820745.1 Gammaproteobacteria bacterium | reverse complement strand
GCGACCGTGGCAGCAGCCACAGCAGCAGCTCGCACAAGGGCGGCAGTTCGCACCATGACAGTTCGGAAGGCGGCAGCAAGTCGGCGGAAAGCAAGATTTTCCACGGCAAGTCCGGCGGCCAGGATGACGGTCATGACGAGGGTCATGACGAGGGCGGCACCGAGCACACCCATTAATTGGCAGGTTGTTGCAGAGAAAGGGGCACACGGTTCGTGTGCCCCTTTCTTTTTGTGGCGTTCGTATTGGGGCGCCCTGCTTTCCGGCCCTTGAAACAGACTGTCACACACCGAAACGGGCAGGACACGCTGCAGACACCTCGCCCCTTCAAGATGACCCCCATCAGCAGACGCGAGCGCACCGATATGCGAACGCAGCACGCTGAGCAATGCGTTCTGTTTTAACTTTCAAAAGGAAACCGGTCATGAAAAGCGTTCTTCAAGTTGTGGTCCTCACCTCCCTGCTGGCCTCGTTCTCGGCATTTGCCCATCACCCTGCCGAGGACATCGTCGACGAAGACATCTATCTGATGATCGATGAAAACCTGGTCGACACCCCGCACGCCGATCTGGATTTCACCAGCATGGGGCGCTAACAGCACCGAGCGGAATAGGCGAGCGACCTATGCGTGAAACCAGCCGGCCCTGACGGAGATGCTCCGTCAGGGCCGGCCTTGTTTTGCGTCCCGTTCTGCGTTGCGGATTGGACTATCCGCTGTAGACGCAGCCCGAGTCGTGCGTTTCCATCACTTTTATCCGAGACAGGCCCGGCAACGCGGGCTTGAGCTGCTGCCACAGCCACACCGCCAGATTTTCGCTGGTGGGATTTTCCAGCCCGGCGATGTCGTTCAGATTGCGATGGTCGAGCGCGGCATGGATCGGCCGCCAGGCCGCCTCGAGCTCGGCGAAGTCGAGCACCCAGCCGAGCACGGGGTCGACCTCGCCGCTAACGGTGAGTTCGACCCGGAACGAATGGCCGTGCAGGCGCGAGCAGGGATGGGATTCGGGCAGCGCGGGCAGCCGGCGCGCGCATTGCAGGTGAAAAATTCGGAAGATATCCATCTGCGGCATTCTCGCGCAAGTCGGGGGGGCTGACCATGCCGCACGCAACAGAATGTCGCGTGCGGCATGAAGAGCAGGCGTTCCGGCCTGGCCTGACACGCCGCGCCATCGAACCGGGTTCGAAGCCGGAGCCCAGGCAAAACCCGACCCGGTTATTCAGCCCATTCTGGCAAGATCGTCCTGATAAACGCCCCGACTTCCTGCGCGTAGATCTCGCGGCTCAGCAGCAACGCATCGTTGTGCCCCCCGCGTAGTTCGACAAGCCGCTTCGGCGCGTGCGCTGCCGCGAGCAACGCCTGGCCGTGGCTGAATGGAATGATCTCGTCCTCGGGGCTGTGCAGGATCAGCAGCGGACAGCTCACGCGCTGAAGCGCCGCCCGCGTGTCGTAGCGATAGCGCGCCAGCCTGGATGCCGGAAACATCGGGTACAAGACCTGCGCCAGCTCGGTCACGGACGTAAAGCTCGCGTATATGACCAGCCCTGCCGGCGTTTGGCGGGCGGCGAGCCAGGCCGCGATCGAGCCCCCCAGGGATTCGCCGAACAGGACGATCCGATCCGGCCGCTGATGTTTTTTCCGGGTCAGGTAATCCCACCCGGCCAGCGCATCCTGATAGGTTCCTTCCTCGCCCGGCTTGCCGCTGCTGGCGCCATAACCGCGGTAGTCGACGATGAGAATGTTCAGCCCCAAGCGGTGAAACACCTCGATCTGAACGAGACGGTGCCCGATGTTGCCGCCGTTGCCGTGAAGATAAAGCAGCGTGCCGCGCGCTGCGGGCGCCGGGATGTACCAGCCCGCAAGCGTCTCGCCATCCGCAGTGCCGAGCCTGACGGCGTCGAAGGCGAGCCCGATGTCGGCAGGTGTCGCCGTCACCTGTCGCGATGGCAGTTCGGGGAAGTAAATATAGCGCGCCTGAAACACGTAGAGATAGAGTGCCAGGCCCGCATACACGGCCACCCCCCAGCCTAGTATCGCGGCCACCCAGCGCATGGTTTCTCCCCTCTCTGCATCACTCCATCATAGACAGCCGCCGGTTCGCATCGCCCGTCACCGGCGCCTGAATTGCCTTTGCGGAATGGCCAAAGCCGGTTCTGGACGGTATCCGATAGTCGCCAGCAGCAGCTGGCCATCAAAATAGGGCACCATGGCGCCTCATGCTGTTCATTTGCGAAACCTGAGCCAGACTGACTTAGGCAGGGACAACAGGCCGGACAGAAATTGGCGGCAGAGCCCCGGGCCTGCTGGACGAAAACCCGATGGAGATCGACATGATGGACACTTGCGCCAGAGGAATCCGGCAGCAAACGGCTGGGTGGGCGCGCACGATCAAGCGCCAATTCCCGGGTGGCCGCGGTGAGGCCGTTGCGTCGATGACGGCAGTCGCCGCCCTGCTGCTGGCCCTTGCCATGGGCGGCTGCGCCACCCCCCAGCGCGATGCCGCCATCGAGGCGGCGGACCCGGGACGCCTGCCCTCCGCCCAAAAGAGGGTGAGCGTGCCGGGGCTGCGCCCGTGCAACGACGGGGCGGCGAATACGCTGCACATCGACCCCAGCCAGCCGGTCAACATCCTGGTGCATGGCTGCAACGGGTCCACCGGGAGATTCCACGCGCTGGCCGAGGTGCTCGCCTTTCATGGCCAGCAAAGTGCCTGCCTCGCCTACAACGACCGCGACAGCCTGATGGTGAGTTCCGGCCAGCTGGCCCGCGCAGTCGACACCCTCGCGCGCTATCTGGATGCGCCGCAAATCACGGTGATCGGCCACAGCATGGGCGGCCTGGTTGCCCGCAAGGCGCTCATCGCAGACCGCCCGGAACCGGTGCGCAACGCGCAGATCGACCTGCGGCTGGTGACGGTCTCGGCGCCGTTTTCCGGCATTGCCGCGGCGCGCATGTGCGCGGCCCCGGCCCTGCGCGTGGCCACGCTCGGCCTCAACGACCTGGTCTGCTGGCTCGTCAGCGGCGACAACTGGTACGAGATCACGGCAGCCTCGGATTTCATCCGGAAACCGGGCAGCCTTGCCGCGCAGGTGAGCCGCCACCTCAAGGTCGTCACCGACGAGCGCGGCGCCTGCCGCCGTCGCAGCGACACCGGCCGCTGCATCGAGAGCGACACCATTTTCAGCCTGGCCGAACAGCGGTACCCGCCGGTCACCCGCGCCGCCCTCACCACCGACGTCGAGGTCGTCGCCGGGCACGTCGAAATCGTCGGCGAGTCCGGCGTCACGCCGCACAAGCTGATCGAGGTGTTCCAGCGCGAAGGCATCGTGCGCGCCACCCCGCCGGAAAGGCAGTCCGCGTTCCAGGCGCTGCTGGCCCAGCTGTACGGGCAGTGAGTGAACGACAGGCGAATCTGGCCTGCCGCGGCCAGGCCGTCTGCTGCGGAAGACTGAACTTCCACCCGATCAGGCAATCGCATGCTCTGTTCACACGTCTGGAGTCTTCATGTTTGCACAACGTCCAACCGTCGCGGCCGCCACCGCTTTGATCCTGCTGTCGATCGCCGCCTGTTCCCCGGAAAGCGGCCCGACGCTGGCCGCACCCGATGCGTATGCACAGGCACAGGCCGGCCAGCTGACGCTCATCGACATTCGCCGGCCGGATGAGTGGCGCCAGACCGGGGTGGCGGCCGGCGCGCTACGGATCAACATGGTGCATCCGCAGGGTGGTTCGGGCTTCGTGCAACAGGTCGTGGCCGAACTTGGCGGCGATCGCGATGCGCCGATCGGGATCATCTGCCGCACCGGAAACCGCACCACGCGCATGCAGCAGGCGCTGCACGAGGCGGGCTTCACCCGGGTGTACAACATCAAGGAAGGCATGGTGGGCAGCAGCGCCGGGCCGGGCTGGATTGCACGCGGGCTGCCGGTGGAGGCCTGCCCGCGCTGCTAGACGGCCCCGCTGCAGCAACCGTCCGCCTTGCCCGCCAGCTGGACCGGTGGGCACGGCACGGTGCCGTAGGAACAGAACACGCAGCAGTCGCCCGGCAGGGGCATCAGCACGGTCTGGCACCCTTCGCATTCGTAATACCACTGGCACGCGTCGGTCGGCATGGCTTCGGTTTTGACGTGGCCGCAGAGGGGGCAGGTCAGGGTGGATTGCAGCGCCACATCGTTCATTTTGTCGCTTCCTTGAGCGTCGACGGATAGCCGGCGTCGGCGGTGGCGCGGGTCAGTTTCGCCACGTCGGCTTTGGCATCGTCGAAACTCACGACGGCCTGGCGCTTGTCGTAGTCGACCTCGGCGCGGGTGACGCCGTCGACCCGGCTCAGCGCCTTCTTCACCGTGATCGGACAGGCCGCACAGCTCATGCCTGGCACGGCGAGGGTGACGGTCTGCTGTGCCGCAAAGACCGGGTTTGAGATGACGGCGAGCAGGGCCGCCAGCATGATGGTTGATTGCATGATGGGCTCCTTCAGTAAAACAGCGAGGCGTACCAGGGGAAGGCCAGCAGAAGCAGCAGGGGCGCCGCCACCAGCCAGAAGATCAGGCGCTGGCGCCGCTGCACGGCGGCATCAGCGCAAGCTTGTCCGGGCGCGCAGACAACAGGGCGGCGATACAGCGTGCGCCACGCCATCACCAGCAAGCCGAGCGTGAGCACGATAAAAACCGGACGCAGGGGTTCGAGCTGGGTCAACGTGGCAAGCCACGCGCCGCCTACGCCAAAGCTGACAAGCACAAGGGGCGCAACACAGCACAGCGAGGCTCCGGTTGCGGCCAGCGCGCTGGCCCACAGGGTCGGTTTGGTGTCCATCGGGCTTCCCGGAGGCATGCGATGGACGTACGATAAGCGCCGTACCCAAGTACGGAGTCAAGATGCAGACCTTCACGATTTCCAAGCTGGCGCAGGCGGCAGGCGTCAACGTCGAGACGATCCGCTTCTACCAGCGCCGCGGCCTGCTGGCCGAGCCGGCCAAGCCGCTGGTCGGCATCCGCCGCTACGGCGAGGACGAAGTGGCGCGCATGCTGTTCATCAAATCGGCGCAGCGCATCGGCTTCACGCTGGACGAGATTGCGCAGCTGCTGCAGCTGGACGACGGCACCCAATGCAAGGAAGCGCGGGCGATCGCCGAGCACAAGCTCGCCGATGTGCGCCAGCGCTTACAGGATTTGCAGCGCATCGAAGCGGCGCTGGCGCAACTGGTGGATCGCTGCGCCAGCCGTCGCGGCCAGGTGAGCTGCCCGCTGATTGCAGCGCTGCAGCCCACCTCCCCCGCGGTCTGAAAATCAGGCCACGATTTCCTTCGCCAGCGCGTTGCGCCGCCCGGTTTCGCTGCCGGTGAGCGCGAAGCCCTGCAGGCGGCCGGCCGCATCGGTGTGCAGTGCGCAGATGCCGGTGTCGCTGCACTCGACCTTCCAGCCGCCGACCGCACCGATCTTCGGCGGCAGCACCGCCACCGGGTGCGCCGGCGTTTTCACCATCACCGGCATCGCCGGGTAGACCACCGGCGTCGGCGTCCCGGTGAGCGTGGCGGCGAGCGCGCGCGCCTGCACCATAAGCGGTTGCACGTAGGGCAGGTTGAGCCCTTCGACCTCGGCACAGTCGCCCATCGCGTACACATCGGCCGCGCCGGTTTCGAGCAGGCCGTTGGTCTGGATGCCGCGGCCGACCGGGATGCCGGCCGCCTGCGCCAACTGGGTGCGCGGCCTGAGGCCGATCGCCGACAGCACGACATCCGCCGCGACGAGCTCGCCGTTGTCGAGCGTGACTTCATAACCGGCCGCAATCGCTTCGACGCTTTTTCCGGTACGCCCGAAATGCCAGCTCACCCCCAGCGCGGCGAGGCTGTCGGCCAGGCGCTGGCCGGCTTCCACCGGCAGCAGGCGCTCCAGCGGCCACGCGCCCAGGTGCACCACGTCGACCGCGAAGCCGGCGTGCACCAGGTCGTTGGCGAACTCGCAGCCGATCAGGCCGCCGCCGAGCACGG
>JAHJNP010000134.1 GCA_018820745.1 Gammaproteobacteria bacterium | reverse complement strand
TGAAATTCGCCGAATTCTGGACGAGCAATACGCAGTGGCGAAGAAAATCCTGACCGACAACCGCGACAAGGTCGAGGCGATGACCGCCGCGCTGCTGGAATTCGAAACCATTGATGCCGACCAGATCGGCGACATCATGGCGGGGCGTCCGGTGCGTCAGCCCAAGCCGCTCGCGACCACGCCGCCGCCGGCGGGCGGCGATGACAAGCCGAGCGCACCGGCGCCGACCACGCAACCTGTGCAGGAAGCCTGAACGAGGATTCCAGTTCAAGTACTACAATAGAGGGGCTTTGGCCCCTCTATGTTTTATGTCTTTTCTCCTCGCAGGCTCGCACCGACTCTCCCTGGCAAGGCCCCTCATCATGGGCATCGTCAACATCACGCCTGATTCATTTTCGGATGGGGGCCGTCTGGACGATGCGCAGGCGGCGATCCGGCACGGCTTCAAGTTGCAGGAACAAGGCGCCGATATCCTCGACGTAGGAGGAGAGTCCACCCGCCCCGGCGCTGAGGCCGTGCCTGCCGGCGAGGAAATCCGCCGTGTGTTGCCGGTGATCGAGGCGCTTGCTGGCCGTGGTTGCGTGGTGTCGGTCGATACGATGAAACCCGAGGTGATGCGGGCAGCGCTCGATGCCGGGGCAGCGATGGTGAACGATGTGATGGCCTTGCGCGCGCCCGGCGCGCTGGAAATGGTGGTGGCGTCCGATGCGGCGGTGTGCCTGATGCACATGCAGGGTGAGCCGCAGCGTATGCAGCAGGCGCCTCGTTATACCGACGTGGTGGAAGAGGTGTGGCAGTTTTTACAGGCGCGCGTCGCAGTCTGCGAGGCGGCAGGCATCGGCCGCGGGCGGCTGGTGATCGACCCGGGTTTCGGCTTCGGCAAATCGCTGGAACACAATCTGGCTTTGCTCAAGCACTTGAATCGCCTGACTGAACTGGGGCTGCCGGTGCTGGCTGGTCTGTCGCGCAAGTCCATGCTGGGCACGCTGACCGGACGGAGTGTGGAAGAACGTGAATTCGCCGGCGTGGCGGCGCATCTGGCTGCCGTGGCGCGCGGCGCGCGCCTGCTCAGGGTACACAATGTGGCGGCCATGCGCGATGCGCTGGCCATCTGGAATGCAGTGGAGGAACAACAGGATGGGACGTAAATATTTCGGCACCGACGGCGTGCGGGGCAGGGTGGGCGAGTCCCCCATTACCCCCGAATTTGTCATGCATCTGGGCTACGCTGCAGGGCAAGTTCTGGTGGCTGACCGTGGCAGCCTGCCGCCGAATCAGCATCCGACCGTGTTGATCGGCAAGGACACCCGCATCTCCGGTTACATGCTGGAAGCCGCTCTGGAAGCTGGCTTTACTGCTGCCGGGGTGAACGTGCTGATGACCGGGCCGATGCCGACGCCGGCGGTGGCCTACCTGACGCGTGCCCTGCGCCTGCAGGCGGGGGTGGTGATCTCGGCTTCGCATAATCCGTTCGAGGACAATGGCATCAAGTTCTTTTCGGCTAACGGCCAGAAGCTGCCCGACAGCGTGGAGGAAGCCATCGAGGCGCGGCTGGATCATCCGATCATGACAGTCGAGGCGCGCCAGTTGGGACGTGCCCGCCGCATCGAGGACGCCGCGGCGCGCTACATCGAGTTTTGCAAAAGCACCTTCCCCAACAGCCTCGATTTGCGCGGGATGCGTATCGTGGTCGACTGCGCGCATGGGGCGACCTATCACATCGCGCCGCATGTGCTGCATGAGTTGGGGGCAGAGGTGATCGCCATCGGCAACGAGCCGAACGGCTTCAATATCAATGATGAATGCGGCGCGACACACACCAAGGCGCTGTCGGACGCGGTGCGCGCCCATCGCGCGGACCTTGGCATTGCGCTCGACGGCGACGGCGACCGCCTGATGATGGCCGACGCCGAGGGGCGGATTTACGACGGTGACCAGTTGGTCTATGTCATTGCACGCCATCGCACACAGAGTGGCTACATGAAGGGCGGCGTGGTCGGCACCCTGATGACCAATCTCGGCATGGAACACGCGCTGGGGCGAATCAATATCCCGTTCGAGCGCGCCAAAGTGGGGGACCGGTATGTCCTCGAACGTCTCCACGCCAACGGCTGGATGCTTGGGGGCGAGTCCTCCGGGCATATTTTGTGCCTCGACAAGCACACCACCGGTGACGGGATCGTGTCAGCCCTGCAGGTGCTGCGCGCCTTGCGTGAGTCTGGTGAAGCCCTGGAAATGATGACCGCCGATCTGGCCATTTATCCTCAGGTCATGATCAATGTCCGGGTGGCAAAAGGCTTCAAGCTGGATGCGGCACCGGCGGTCAGCGCTTCTGTCGCCGAAGCTGAGACGGCCTTGAACGGCAACGGGCGGGTTGTCCTGCGCGCGTCCGGTACCGAGCCGTTGATCCGGGTGATGGTGGAGGGGCGTGATGCTGGACAGGTCCGACACACTGCTGAAGTAATAGCCGACGTTGTAAGGACTGCTGCCGCAGTCGGGTGATTTTCCCGTCCTGACATATAACTGTAATATTCGCCCGTTAGTATGGCGATGTCGCCCATGCGGCAACGTCAACTACTACCGGAGATTTACATGCGCACACTCAACAAACTGGCTCAATGCACTTTGGCTGCGACCCTTGGTCTGGCTCTCTCCGTTAGCGCGCTGGCCGCTGACATCACGGGCGCGGGCGCAACCTTCCCCTACGCCATTTACGCCAAGTGGGCCGAAGCCTATCAGGCGGCCACCGGCAACAAGGTCAACTACCAGGCCATCGGCTCGTCGGGCGGCGTCAAGCAGATCAAGGCCAAGACCGTCGATTTTGGCGGCACCGACGCACCGCTCAAGCAATCGGACCTGGACGCGGCGAAGCTGGTGCAGTTTCCGTCCGTGATGGGTGGCGTGACGATCGTCATGAACGTCCCCGGTATTGCATCCGGAAAGTTGAAGCTGGACGGCATTACCGCCGCCGATATCTTCCGCGGCGCCATCACCAAGTGGAACGACCCCGCCATCGCCAGGCTGAATCCCGGCGTCAAGCTGCCGAATATGGCGATTACCGTGTCGCATCGTTCGGACGGTTCGGGTACCACCTACGCTTTCACCCACTATCTGGCCAAACAATCGGCGGCCTTCATGCGCGAGGTCGGCGCAGGCAACACGGTCAACTGGCCGTCCAATGCGGTGGGCGGCAAGGGTAATGCGGGTGTCGCGGCCAACATCCAGAAGATCAGGGGCACGATCGGCTATGTGGATATCGCTGACGCGATGAAGAACAGCATGCACTACATTGCGCTGAAGAACCGTGCCGGCAACTATATTGTGCCGAGTCAGCAGGCGGTTGCCGATGCGGCTGCCGGTGCCAACTTCAAGGTCAAGGGCATGGCCCCCGATCTGTTGGACCAGTCGCACAAGAACGCCTGGCCCATCACCAGCGCCACCTACATCCTGGCATACGAAAAGGGCCCCGACGCTGCCAAGCAGAAGGGGATCGTAGACTTCTTTGCCTGGTCCTTGAACAACGGTCAGGGCATGGCTGCCGATCTCGGCTTTGTGGCGCTGCCGCCCAGCGTCGTGAAGATGGTCGAAGCAGAGATGAAGAATATCAAGTAAGGTTTTGCCGAGCCCACGCGATCGAATGCCGGGGCGGCAGCCGCCTTCGGCTTTCTGCGAAAGCACCTGCCTGTTCCGGCGGGTGTTTCCGCAGATAACAATTGAACCGATAGGCACCCCACCGTGAGCGAGCCCCGTGTAACCACCGGAATCGATCTGCATGCCAGGCAGGTCCGGAAATTCCGCCTGCAGGACAAGTTTTTTCACCACTCCACACAGGTGTTTGCCTTCATCGTCCTGGCGACGCTGGTGGGCATTCTGGTGTCGCTCACGATCGAAGCCTGGCCCAGTCTCAAGGAATTCGGGCCGTCCTTCCTGTGGACCAATATCTGGAGCGTGCCGGATGACGAGTATGGTGCGCTGGCGGCCATTTACGGCACTGTCGTGACGTCCGTGCTGGCGCTGTTGATTGCGGTGCCAATCAGCTTCGGGATCGCCCTGTTCCTGACCGAAACCTGCCCGGTGTGGTAGCGCCGCCCCCTGGGGACCGCGATCGAATTGCTGGCAGGCATCCCTTCTATCGTTTACGGTATCTGGGGGTTGTTCGTGTTTGCGCCGCTGTTTGCCGACCATATCCAGCCCCCCCTGCAGGCGCTGCTGGGCGATGTGCCGGTGATCGGCGGCTGGTTTTCCGGCCCGCCCATCGGCGTCGGCATCCTGACGGCGAGTATCGTGCTGTCGCTGATGGTGATTCCCTTTATCGCTTCGGTCATGCGCGACGTGTTCGAAACCGTGCCGCACGTGCTGAAGGAGTCTGCCTATGGCCTGGGCTGCACCACCTGGGAAGTGGCGCGCAGTGTCGTGCTGCCTTACACCCGCGTCGGCGTCATCGGCGGCATCATGTT
>JAHJNP010000133.1 GCA_018820745.1 Gammaproteobacteria bacterium | reverse complement strand
GGCTTCACCTGGGACACGCAAAACCGCGAGCAGGACATCGCCACCGCCGAGCGCGGCTGGGTGATCGCCGCGCGCATGCTGGCTGACCCGGCGTATCAGCTGGTGGTGCTGGACGAGCTGACCTATCTCTTGAGCTACGGCTACCTCGACGCCGACACGGTGCTCGACGCGCTGGCGCAGCGGCCGCCGATGCAGCACGTGATCGTCACCGGGCGCGCCGCGTCCGACGCGCTGATCGAGCTGGCCGACACGGTGTCGGTCATCGCAGACGAGAAACACGCCTATCGTGCCGGGGTCAAGGCACAGCCCGGAATCGATCTCTAGCAGCCTGTCGGGCCTGAAGTAAATCGGCTGCCAATCCGCCTGGCCGGTTCACATTTCGCCGCTTTATTGAGCGTGCCACGACTATTGCCCGGCGAAACCGTCAAAATCCGCCCTCGCCCAGCCAAATTTTCGCTTCGATTCTTCAACCCCGACAGGCTGCCAGACGCGGCGTCATCATCCTGTAACCCCCATGCAATACAACGCAGACTTTGCCTTTGCCGGAGTCTGCCATGCGCATCCTGATGGTGTCCGACGTGTATTTTCCGCGCGTCAACGGCGTGTCCACGTCGATTCAAACCTTGCGGCAGGCGCTGGCCGAAGCGGGGCACGAGAGCATGCTGGTGGTGCCGGACTATCCGGCGGCAGTGGACGAGGCCGGCATCGTGCGAGTGCCGGGCTGGCCGATCCCGCGCGATCCGGAAGATCGTCTGATGCATCCGCGCACGCTGGCCGCGACGCTGGATCGACTCGATCCCGCCGACTTCGATCTCGTCCACATCCACACGCCGTTTCTGGCCCACCGCGCCGGGGTACGCTGGGCGCGCCGGCATGGCCTGCCGTGCGTCGAGACCTACCACACGCTGTTCGAGGAATACTTCCATCACTACCTGCCGTTCCTGCCGAAGAGGTGGCTGGCCGCGGCAGCGCGGATGATCTCGCGAAAGGAGTGCGACGGCGTCACTGCGGTGATCGCGCCGTCGTCGGCAATGAAGCAGGCGCTGCTGGGATACGGCGTGACCAGCCCGATCCACATCATTCCCACCGGCCTTAATCTCGCCGACTTCGCCCATTGCGATGGTCCCGCGTTCCGCGCCCGCCATGGCATCGCCCCGCAGCGTCCGGTGATGGCCTATGTGGGGCGGGTGGCATTCGAAAAGAATCTGGATTTCCTGCTGCGCGTGACCGCGCAGGTGCGGCGCGAACTGCCCGACGTGCTGCTGGTGATCGCCGGCGAAGGCCCTGCGCGCAAGTCGCTGGAGCGCGCGGTGGCGAAACGCGGGCTCACCAACAACGTGCGTTTCGTCGGCTACCTCGAGCGCAAGACCGAATTGCCCGCCTGCTACTGCGCTGCTGACGTTTTCGTGTTCGCCTCGAAGACCGAAACCCAGGGACTGGTGCTGCTGGAGTCGATGGCGCTCGGCGTGCCGGTGGTGGGGCTGGCCGAAATGGGAACCAAGGACGTGCTGCAGGAAGGCGCGGGCTGCCGCATCGCGCCGGACGATGTCGCAGGTTTTGCCCGGGTGCTGATTCCGCTGCTGGCCGACCGCGCGGCAGCGCAGGCGCTCGGCGCGGCGGGCAAGGCCTATGCCGCGGGCTGGAGCGAGTCGCGCATGTGCGAAGCCATTCTTGCGCTCTATCAAAATCTGCGTCCGGCATTCGGCCGACATTCGGAACGGGTACCGCGCGCGGCATAATGGCCGGGTGAATTTCGCACCCTATGTCGGGCGCTTTGCGCCGTCCCCCACCGGCCCCCTGCACGCGGGTTCGCTCGTCGCCGCCGTGGCGAGCTGGCTCGACGCGCGGGCGGCAGGCGGGCGCTGGCTGCTGCGCATGGAGGATCTCGATTTCCCCCGCTGCGAACCCGGAGCGGCGGACACCATCCTGCGCCAGCTGGATGCCTATGGCCTCGTCTGGGATGACGACGTGCTGGTGCAGTCGCAGCGCGACGATGCCTACGCTGCCGCCCTTGCCGCGCTGCAAAAACTCGGCGCGGTCTATCCCTGCGCCTGCACCCGCAGCCAGCTCGCCGCCGCGCCGCGCAACCATGAGGGCGAGATCATTTACCCCGGCACCTGCCGCAACGGCTTGGCGGCCGGCGCCATTGCCCGGGCGTGGCGGGTGCGGGTGCCGGATGTGAGTACCTGCTTCGTCGACCGCATCCAGGGCGAGCTGCAGCAGAACCTGGCCCATGAGGTCGGCGACTTCATCGTCAAGCGCGCCGACGGCCTGTTCGCCTATCAGCTGGCGGTGGTGGTCGACGACGCGTTCCAGGGCATCACCCACGTCGTGCGCGGCGCCGACCTGCTGTGGAACACCCCCCGTCAGATATATCTGCAAACCTTGTTGGGCCTGCCGACGCCGAGCTATGCCCATGTCCCGCTCGTCACCAACGCCGCCGGGCAAAAGCTATCCAAGCAGACCCGCGCGTCCGCCCTGCCGGAAACGGGACGCGGCACCGTGATGGCGCATGCGCTTGCCGTTCTCGGTCATGCCCCGCCCGCCGAATTGGCGGGCACCGAACCGGCCGAACAGCTGGCATGGGCTGTCGTCCACTGGCAAATCGAAAACGTGCCGACCCGGCCTG
>JAHJNP010000132.1 GCA_018820745.1 Gammaproteobacteria bacterium | reverse complement strand
CCGCCGCACTTCGCCTTCGGCGCGCTGGCGGAATACCGCGTCGATGGCGGACTCCAGGGGGTTGTTGTCGAGCACGCCGCCATCCACCACAAAACAGCCCAGCTTGAAATTGGCATGCCCTTCCAGACACGGCACCGGCACCTTGCCCGAGGTGACTTTCTGATCGACGGCCGGCAGATAAAACGGCTCGAATGCGGTGGGAAAGGAGGCGGTCGCGCGAGCGGCGGCGCCCAGTTTGGCGACGATGTCCGGGGTGGCGAAGGGGTCGCCGTCGAGGTCGGGGCCGCGGTTGAATGTCATCAGGCCGCGGTGGGTGACGTCGCGGATGACGGTGCCGGCGTCATCCGGAAAATCGCGCACTTCGCCGCGCAGCACGGTGGTGGTGAGGGTGAGTTCGATCGGCACCCGCGCGGGCGTCTGCAGCCCCAGGCCCTGCTGGTCGCTGATTTTCTGGAAGCCTTCCACCATCGCCTTGTGGAAATAGCTGCCGTCCAGCAGCGAGGGCGGATCGGCCTGGGCGGGCTGGCGCAGCAGGGTGAGGATGTCGCCCTTGTCGAGCCAGATGTCGCGCAAGGGGTCCAGCGGTTTGCCCTGGCTCATGGCCAGGGCAAGCAGCGCGCCGTTGATGCCGCCGGCACTGGTGCCGCTGATGATGTCGACCCGCGGACGCAGGCTGAGCATCTCGCACAGCCGCTTGTACACCGACCCGCCGCACACGGTTTCGTCGCCCACCAGGCGATTGATTTCCTGGGTGACACCGCCAATCCAGATCGCCAGGCTGACCCCGCCGTTCATCACCAGGGCAATGCGCAATTCCTGTTCGTGGAAGGGGCTTGCCGGGGGGTTGGCTGGGGTGGGGTTCATGGTGGCCTCCTGTTTGTGATGGCTGCGTGCGGGCTGTTGATATCGATTTGCCCTGCCCTATTCCAGCAGGCGCAGCAGGGCGTTGCGATAAGCGAGAAAAGTGGGATGCAAGGATTCCAGCAACACGCATTCGTCCGGCGCATGGAGGTTGCGGTAGGTCACGCCCAGGCCGGCAGTGGCGGGCACGCCCAGGGTCGACAGGTAATTGGCAATGCTGGACGGCCCCACTACGCCTGACGGAACCGAATGCCCGAACGCCTCGCTGGCTGCAGCGGCCAGGGCCTGCACCATGGGGGTGGCGGGGTCGAGCTGGTAAGCCGGCCAGCCCGGCAGCCATTCGATGGCGGTGGCGGGCGCGGCGCCGTCGGCATCGAAGCGCGCGACGATGGCCTGCAGATGCATGCGCGCGGCGGCGTCTTCAAAGCTGGGGGTCAGACGCAGGTCGAGTTCGAGTTCGCAACGGTCGGGCACCAGCGCAAAACTGCCGCCGCCACGGATGGCGGTGGCGGTGAGTTTGGGCGGCAGCGGAAAACGCGCGTCCGCTGAAGTCAGCGGCGCGGCCACCATGCGTTCGAGCAGCACCCGGGCGCGTTCGATGGCGTTGACCCCGCGGGTGCCGGACGAACCCGAATGCGCACCGATGCCGTGAACGATGAGGCGGGCGCGCAAAAACCCGCGTGCCCCAATCACCAGCCGGTCGTTGCCCGGATAGCCGATCATCACGCCGGCCACCGGCTCGCTGCCGCGCATGTCCATGTAGTGTCGGATGCCGGTGAAGCGGCCGGTGTGTTCGTCGGCGTCGAACACGAAACACAGCTTGCCGGCCAGCTTCGGCGCCCGCGGCAACAGGTCGGCCACCACATGGCAGAACACGGCAATGCCTGCCTTGCTGTCGGCGCTACCCCGCCCGAACATCCAGCCGTCTTCGATGGTGGCTTGGTCGGGCGGATGACGCCAGGCCTGCAGGTCGCCGAAGGGGGCGGTGTCTGCGGGGGCGTCGAGCAGGTAGGCGGGGCCGGGCCGGCCGCCCTGGATTTCGCCGCACACGCCGATGGCGACACCGGCTTCGTCACGCAGCCATTCGTGGGGGATGGCATGATCCCGGAGCCAGTCGGATATGGCCTGCAACACCGGCAAGGGTGAATCCGCCTCGGCGCGGCTGGGGCGAGCAACCAGCGCGCCCAACAGATCGATCATGGAATCCAGATGGCTTGAATTTGTATGGGGCGTGTTGTGGTTTGTTGTTGTCATGACACGTTCGGTGAATGGCGGCGGCTTGATTATGGCTGTCAGCCGCCTGAGGGCAAGCCCCTCTGCATGATGCTTAGAGCACTTTGTGAAGTTTGGCCGCCAGCTTGTTGGCGATCTTGCGATAGCCGTCGCCGTTGGGATGGATCTCGTTCAGCCAGTCGCCGCTGTTGCCCTTGGCATCGATATCCGCACGCTCGAGCGTGTTGCGGGTATCCACCACATGAAACGCCGGCAGTTCCTTGCCCAGTTCGAGCAGGGCCTCGGCCAGCGTGTCGAGCAGGATTTCGGCGACCTTGGCCCGCAGCGATTTGGGCACCTGGTAGCGCTCGAAAATCGGGTGCATCCAGGGCTTGGTGATCGGCGCGATCAGGAAGGTGGCCGGTGCCGGGCGCGGGGTGGGATAGTCGTAGGTGTGGACGATGATCGGCTTGCCCTGGTTCGGGCTGCCGGCGGAATCCCGCAGCGCGACGATTGCCCGGTAGCCCGCCTGGACGCCTTGCTTGAATGCCGCCAGCCGATCCACATTCACATAGTCGGCGGCTTTTTTGCCGGTGCCCGTGGGGGTCGCACGGATGATGTCGGAAGCCTGATCGATCAGGTCGTTGCCGCCGCCGCTGAGCAGCAGGGCGTTCCAGTCGGATGCCCAGTTGGGGTGGACGAGCCGGCGGGTGAATTCGGTGTTGCCGGACAGCTGCGAGATGTTGGCGATGGTGTCGCCGGGATAGCCCAGATTGAGGACGATCGTACGCTTCTTCAGGCGCAGTTCATACAGCAGGTTAGACGAAGGAATCGCCCCGATGGTGAACCAGGAATCGCCTTCCGAGAGCATGCGCCAGGCATAGTCTGGGTCGTCCGGATTCAGCGAAGAATCTCCCATGCCAAGGCTCATGGCCTGGATGATTTCCGCCTGATAGCGCACCGCCTTTTTAGCCATGAAACCTCTCCCTGTTAACGGCTAGGGAGCTTGCGTCGAGCTGCACGCGCCTTGCTTGTGCTTCCCTCCACCCAGTATGGATACGGTATGCGCTATTGCAAGCGTGTCCAGAAGGCAGGAGGCGGCCGCCGAAAAGACCTGATTGAAGGCGGCGCGTCAGCGCATGTAGCCATAGCCTTCGTGCTGCAGCCGAATAATTTCGGCGTCGCCCATGGGCACCATGGACACAAAGCCGTGGATATCCTTGGGCTGGTAGCCGTGTCCTTCGGCAGCGATTTTGCACATTCTGAATTCGATAATGCCGCCCACCGTCAGGCTCTGGGCGCGCTCCATCAGGGCTTTGTTCTTGGCGTAGTTCTTGATGGCAAAGAAATTGATTTCGTTGCCGTGCAAAACGATGACGATTTTGTTGTCAAAGGGGTCGGCGCCGTTGAGTGCGCTCAGGTAGCTGGCGCGGTCGAGCACGCTGGTCAGGGCTTCAACGGTTTTGACGGCGGTATCGTAGACCACCTTCTGCTTGGAATACTCGATGTCCAGTTCTTTGGCGCTGCCCCAGGGGGCGTTGCTGGCGGCAAGCGCGGGCAGGCTGAAAGCGAGTGCGGCGATAAGCAGGATGCGTTTGATCATGGTGAGCGCTCCGGGTTGGGATGGGGGGTGCATAGCCGTGATGTTAGTCCGAGTTGCAGCGGATTCCTTATACGGGACGACTTGCGTGGAATGGCCGCGGCTATTGTTTCGGGTCGATGCCATCGACACGTCACCTAAACCTGTCGATCAAAATGCAGTTCATCGACAGGTTGACCCAGGGCCTGCGCTACTTTTTGCCCGCGTCCTCATCCAGCGCGCGCAGATGCGCCAGCTTGTCGGCGATCTTGCCTTCGAGTCCGCGCGGGGTGGGCCGGTACCAGTGCTGTTCTTCGATGTCGTCGGGGAAGTAGCGTTCGCCGGCGGCGTAGGCTTCGGGCTCGTCATGGGCGTAGCGGTAGGCGCGGCCGTAGCCCAGTTCCTTCATCAGCTTGGTGGGGGCGTTGCGCAGGTGGATGGGGACGTCGTTGGAGGGGTTGGACTGCACGAAGGCACGCGCGGCGTTGTAGGCGACGTAGGCGGCGTTGCTCTTGGGCGCGCAGGCCAGATAAATGCAGGCTTCGGCCAGCGCGAGTTCGCCTTCGGGGCTGCCGAGGCGTTCGTAGGTGGCGACGGCGTCGAGCGTGATACCGAGCGCGCGCGGGTCGGCCAGGCCGATGTCTTCGCTCGCCATGCGGATCAGCCGCCGGCCGAGGTAGCGCGGGTCGGCGCCGCCGTCGAGCATGCGCACCAGCCAGTAGAGCGAGGCGTCGGGGTCGCTGCCGCGCACGCTTTTGTGCAGCGCGGAAATCTGGTCGTAGAAGGCTTCGCCGCCCTTGTCGAAGCGGCGCAGCGATTGCGCCAGCGCGTTTTCGACGAAGGCGGCGTCGACTTCCGCCACCTGCGAGGTGCGCGCGGCGATGTCGAGCTGCTCCAGCAGGTTCAGGAGCTTGCGGGCATCGCCGTCGGCGTAGGCGGCCAGCAGCTTGTCGACGCCCTCGCCCAGCTTCAGGTCGGGCAGCTCCTTCAGCGCGCGCTGCATCAGCTGGCCGAGCTCGTCGGGCGTGAGCGACTTCAGGACGTAGACCTGGGCGCGCGACAGCAGCGCGCCGACGACTTCGAACGAGGGGTTTTCGGTGGTGGCGCCGATGAAGGTGAACAGCCCCGATTCGACGTGCGGCAAAAACGCGTCCTGCTGCGCCTTGTTGAAGCGGTGGACTTCGTCGACGAACAGGATGGTGGTGCGGGCCAGGGTCTGGTTCATGCGCGCGCGCTCGACCGCTTCGCGGATGTCCTTGACGCCGGAGAGCACGGCCGAGATGGCGATGAAGTCGGCGCCGAAGGCCTGCGCGGTCAGCCGCGCCAGCGTGGTCTTGCCCACCCCCGGCGGCCCCCACAGGATCATCGAATGCAGCCTGCCGGAATCGAAGGCCAGGCGCAGCGGCTTGCCGGGGCCGAGCAGATGGGTCTGCCCGACGACGTCGGCCAGGGTGCGCGGGCGAAGGCGCTCGGCCAGCGGCGCGTTGGGGTCGTCGCGCGCAGGCTCCGGGGTGTCGGATTGAAAGAGGTCTTGGGTAGACATTGGCGCCCATTATCCCTCAGGGTGATGCTGATTCATTCCGTCATCGCGAGGAGCGCAGCGACGTGGCATACGACTCCACACGCGCTTTAGCGCGCAATGGATCGGAGTCCCCTTGTGGGACGATCCAGTGTTCGTTGATTCCGCTGGCACTTGTGCCCCATGGGTACTCTGGATTGCTTCGGCTGCGCCTCGCAATGACGGATTACTCGCCGATGACGTCGGCGCCCTTGGGCGGGGTGAAGGTGAAACGCGACGGCGCGATGCTCGGGTTGCGCACGAAGTGCGACAGCTTGAGCGTGGTGCGCTGGCCGAAGAAGTCGAACAGCTCCATCTGCACCAGGACGTCGCCCTTGAAGCCCATGCGGATGCGTTCGAAGCTGGTGTCCTTGTTTTTGGGGGTGGCTTCCAGCCATTCCAGGCCGCCCGCCTCGCCGGCATTTTTCAGGCTGAAGTATTTCTCGATCGAGTCGTCGCCGGCCAGCAGCGCCGCGGGGGTGCCGGCGATGACGTCGCCGAGCGACTTGACGGTGACCTGTTCGAGATCGACGTCGTACAGCCACAGCTTGACGCCGTCGCCGACGATCACCTGTTCATACGGCGCGCTGTAATCCCAGCGGAATTTTCCGGGGCGGGCAAACGCCATCCTGCCGCTGGCCTGCTGGGTGACGCGACCGGTCTTGTCGGCGACGGTCTGGGTGAAGTCGGCTTCGGCGGTCTTGGCGCCGGCGATAAAGGCCTTGAGGCGCTCGACGCCGCCGGCGTGGGCTGCGCCGGTGAGGGCGAGCGCCAGGAGTACAGAAATAAATCGCATAAATCGCATGAAGTTTCCCAAAAAAAGTGCGCCCGGCGGGCGCACTGTGCTTGACCCTGCAATACGGCGAAAGTTTACTTTGCCTTGCAGCTTCTGAAGCCGAACGGCAGATAAACCGGGCACCAGGCGAAGACCGAGGTCAACAGCAGCACAAAGCCGATCGGACCTGCGATCAGCATCGGGCTTTCGGGATCGAGCACGGCCCAGGCGATGAGCCCGAGGCCAGCCACTGCGCGCACTGCGCGATCTATACCACAAACATTTCTTGCCATTGTCTCTTCCTCTCTCGGTTGGTTATGCGTTATTTTTAAAAAAGCCGGGAAGTCTCCCGGCTCAAGCTTAACGCATTAAAGGGCCTGGCTGATTTAACCAACCAGGCTTTACCCAGCCGCTTAGCCGATCAGCGGCACGATCAGCAGTGCCACGATGTTGATGATCTTGATCAGCGGGTTGACGGCCGGGCCGGCGGTATCCTTGTAGGGATCGCCGACGGTATCCCCAGTAACGGCAGCCTTGTGCGCTTCTGAACCCTTGCCGCCGTAGTTGCCTTCCTCGATGTATTTCTTGGCGTTGTCCCACGCACCGCCGCCGGTGGTCATGGAAATGGCCACGAAGATGCCGGTGACGATGGTGCCGACCAGCACGCCGCCCAGAGCCTGAGCGCCGAGGGTGAGGCCAACGATCACGGGAACCGCAACCGGCAGCAGCGAGGGCACGATCATTTCCTTGATCGCGGCCTTGGTCAGCATGTCGACGCAGGTGCCGTATTCCGGCTTGGCCGTGCCGGCCATGATGCCGGGGATTGACTTGAACTGGCGGCGCACCTCCACCACCACGGAACCGGCAGCGCGGCCGACCGCTTCCATCCCCATTGCAGCAAACAGGTAGGGCACCATGCCGCCGATGAACAGGCCGATGATGACCAT
>JAHJNP010000131.1 GCA_018820745.1 Gammaproteobacteria bacterium | reverse complement strand
CGAAGCGCTGTTGGACGTTCTTGATCAGCCAGCGCGCTTCCTGCAGCTGGCTGGCCAGCTGGCTGCCACCGTTTTCGCGGTGGCGCGACAGGATGTCGGCATAGACGCGGTTGACGCGCAGCTTGGGCATGGCGTCGGCGTTGAGGCTGGCGATCCACATGCCCTTGACTTTGCGTACATAGACGTCGGGAATGACGTAGTGCGTTTCGTCGGGGCCGAAGGCCGCGCCGGGGCGCGGGTTCAGGGACAGGATCAGGGCGCGCGCAGCGCGCAGCGCGGGGTCGTCGATGCCGAGCATTTTTTTCAGCTTGCCGACATCGCGCGCGGCGAGCAGATCGAGATAATGCGCAGTCAGCCGCATGGCGGCGTCGCGCGCCGGGGTGTCCCGGGGCAGGGCGCGCAGTTGCAGGGTCAGGCATTCGGCCAGGTTGCGCGCGCCGACCCCGGTCGGGTCCATGTTCTGGAGATGCTTGAGCGCGGTTTCGACCTCTTCGGGCTCGAGTTCCTCGAGCTCGTCCTGCAGGCTGGCGGTGATGTCTTCCAGCGGCTGGGTGAGGAAGCCGGCTTCGTCGAGGTCGTCGATCAGCGCGGCAACCAGGGTGCGGTCGCGCAAGGTCAGCGGGCTGACAATCAGCTGGTTCAGCAGGTGTTCGCGCAAGGTCGAGCCCGATACCGAGCCTTGCTCATAGTCGCTGTCCTCGTCATTGCTGCCGGCCGCGCTGTAGTCGTTCCAGTCGGAATCGTCGAGCGAGGTCACCGGATCGGATTCGGAGCTTTCGGACTGAGGGGCTTCCGTGCTCTGCGCCTCGGCCTCGGCCGTGTGGGCGGGAGCTTCGGCAGCCGCCAGGCTGGCTTCGCCTTCGTTCTCGTCCTCGCGTTCCAGCAGCGGGTTGTCCTGCAGCATCTGCTCCAGTTCCTGGTTCAATTCCAGCGTGGACAGCTGCAGCAGCCGGATCGACTGCTGCAGTTGAGGGGTCAGGGTAAGGTGCTGACCGAGCTTGAGTTGGAGACTGTGTTTCATGAAACCTGACTACGGCAAAAATCGTGCCGACTTGAATCAAGTGTAGCGCGTATAGCGTGATTTGTTAGCGGACCCCGGAATTACAGGCGGAAATTTTCGCCCAGATAGACTTTGCGTGCGTTGTCGTCCTGGATGATGAGGTCGGGCGTGCCGGCGATCAGCAGGCGCCCTTCATTGATGATGTAGGCGCGGTCGCAGATGCCCAGGGTCTCGCGCACGTTGTGGTCGGTGATGAGCACACCGATGTCGCGTTCGATCAAAAACTGCACCAGTTTCTGAATGTCGAGCACGGCAATGGGATCGACCCCGGCGAACGGCTCGTCGAGCAGGATGAAGCGCGGATTGATCGCGAGTGCGCGGGCGATTTCCACGCGGCGGCGCTCGCCGCCGGACAGGCTGATGGCGGCCGCCTCGCGCAGGTGGGCGATGTGCAGGTCTTCGAGCAGGTTGTTGAGATGTTCCTCGCGCTCATCCCCGGTGTAGGGCTTGAGCTCCAGAATGGCGCGGATATTCTCCTCCACCGTCATCTTGCGGAAGATCGACGGCTCCTGCGGCAGGTAGGACAGCCCCAGCCGCGCGCGCTGGTGGATCGCCATGTGGGTGAGGTCGTGCGTATCCATCTGCACGCTGCCGCCGTCGGCCGCGACCAGTCCGACCACCATGTAAAAGCAGGTGGTCTTGCCGGCGCCGTTGGGCCCCAGCAGGCCGACCACCTCGCCGCTGTTGACCTCGAACGAGACATCGTGGACCACGGTGCGTTTGCCGTACGTCTTGCGCAGGCCCTGGGCGGAAATCTGGCTCATGGCTGCTCGGTACGCGGTTTCGGGCGGATGACGGCGCGCACCCGGCCGGCCGGGGTTTGTGCATCGGGCTGGCCGACCACCTTGTAGAACTCGGTGTTGGCGTTGTAGGAAATCTGCGCACCGCGCAGTTCGTCGCTGCCGCGCCGCAGCTGGGCCTGGCCGATCATTTCAAGCTGGCTGTTGACGCTGTCGTACTCGATGCGGTTGGCGAAGCCATCGATGAACTCGTCGCGGCCGTCGAGCTTCTGACGGAACGTCGCGGGACGGCCGGAGGCGCTGATTTTGTCGAGTCCACCTGCATTCTGGGTCACCTGCACGCGGTCGGCGCGCAGCATCAGCGTGCCCTGGCTCAGGATCACATTGCCCTGGTAGACGCTGACTTTCTTGATGTCGTCGATGGTGACCATGTCCGCTTCAAGATTGACCGGCTTGCTACGGTCAGCTTTTTCGGCATGGGCGGGCGAAGCCAGCAGCGCGGCACACAGCGCCGCATAAAACCCCGTCTTCAATGTTTGCATGGCATTCATGGGCCTTCGTTTTGTCCGGAAATATAACGGGCGTGCACCCGTCCTGTCAGTTTGATGAGGCGCTGTCCGGCGTCGTATTCCATGGCGCCCGCGCGCACCGCCAGGGTGGCGTCGAGGATCTCGACGGCGCCCGGCGCGCGCAGCAGGTCGCGCTCGGGGAAAACAAGCAGCCGTTCCGTGCGCAGGGTCATGGCGGATTGCCCGGGGCGGGCGGCCCGTTCGACGAAGACGTCGTCGAGCAGCTCCACCTCGTCGCCGTCGGGCGAGACGGTGGCCTGCCTGGCCACTGCGCTCACTTCGCCAGCCTCGACGTCGAGCTGGACGAAGCGGGGCGATTCCAGTTCGGTGCGCTTGCTGCCCGAATAATGCTTGAGTTTTTTTGCGGACAAACGGTAATGCGGTTTGCCCGTCGGATCGGTGCGCAGCGCATCGAAGTTTTCCATGATGCCTTCAGGATTGGTTTGGGCCGCATCGCTGCCGGTGGCCGTCAGCTGCACCGAACGCTCGATCCAGAAGCTGAGGGCGGCCAGCAGCAGCAGAATCGCCAGCGGCAGCCACAGCGAGCCTCGCGTGATCATGCTGTCCTCAAATCCGCGCTGCCCGATACACGGCGCTTCATCTCAGATAGGGTGCCAGCGCCGCGTCCAGCGTGCCCTGCGCGCGCATCAGGAATTCGCAGGCTTCGCGCACCGCGCCGCGCCCGGCTTCGCGGGTGGTGATGTAGTGGCTGTGCGCCTTCACCAGTTCGGGCGCGGCGGGCACGGTGATCGCCAAGCCGGCGCGCCGCATCACCGGCAGGTCGACCACGTCGTCGCCCATGTAGGCGGTAGCCTCGCAATCGATGCCGAGTTCGCGGCAGAGCGCCTCGTATACGACCAGCTTGTCGTGCGCGCCCTGGTGGATGATCTCGATGCCGAGGTTTTTCG
>JAHJNP010000130.1 GCA_018820745.1 Gammaproteobacteria bacterium | reverse complement strand
TGCAGCTGGCACTGCCGCTGATCGCCATCCTGCTAATGACCAACCTGTCGCTCGGCATCCTCACGCGCTCGGCGCCCCAGCTCAACATCTTTGCGATCGGTTTCCCCATTACCCTGGGCGTGGGACTGATCGTGCTGGATCTCACCCTACCCTACTTCGTCCCCCAGCTTGAGCAGGTGCTCCAGAATGGGTTCCAGGCGACGACCATGGTGATCCAGACGCTGCGCCCGGAATGAGATACAAGTTGCATGAGATACAAGTTGCAAGATTCAAGTCACAAGGAAAATCCACCCGTTCAACTTGAAACTTGAAACTTTTCAGAAGCCTAGGCTGTCGAGCAGATCGTCCACCTGGCCCTGGTCGGCCACCACATCGCTCTTCTTCTCCGGATTGATCTGCGGGCCGTTGAGCAGGCCGCTGCTGGATTCACGCTTCATCTCGGCCGGCGCATAGTCGATCAGCAACTGCACCAGTTGCTGCTCCATGCCGTGCGCGAGATCGGTCACCTTGCGGATCACCTGACCGGTGAGATCCTGAAAATCCTGCGCCATCATGATGTCCAGCAGCTGCCGCTTGGTAGCACTGGTGTCGTTGCGCATGTCGGCCAGGCACTGCATGGTCATTGTGGCCATGTCGCGGTAATTGGCTTCTGAAAAGGGGGCTTTGAAGGCGGCCTGCCAGCCATTCAGGATCTCGTCGGCGCCGGCATCGATGCGTTCCTGGATGGGTATGGCGGCATCAGTGGCGTTGAGCACGCGCTGCGCCGCCTGTTCGGTCATGCGCGCCACATAGTTCAGGCGCTCCCGCACATCGGGAATATCCGCAGTCGCCTTTTCCAGCACCTTGTCGAAACCGAGCTCACGCAGGCTGTCGTGCAGGGTGCGGGTGATCTGGCCAACCCGCGCCAGCATCTCGTCATGTTCGTTCCCTTCGGCGCCCACGGCATCGGACGCGGGAGCAGCCACGGCAGCGCTGGCGAATTGCGTATCCACGTCAGGCTCCTGCTTTTTCAAGTTTTTCGAATATCTTCGCGAGCTTCTCGTCGAGTGTGGCGGCGGTGAAAGGCTTGACCACGTAGCCGCTCGCACCGGCCTGCGCCGCCGCGATGATGTTTTCCTTTTTTGCCTCGGCCGTCACCATCAGCACCGGCAGCTTGGACAGCGCGGCATCGGCACGAATCTGCTGCAGCATCGTCAGGCCGTCCATGTTGGGCATGTTCCAGTCGGACACGACGAAGTCGAAGCTGCCCGCGCGCAGCTTGGCCAGGCCATCGACGCCATCCTCCGCTTCTTCAACGTTGGAATATCCCAATTCCTTGAGCAGGTTGCGCACGATGCGGCGCATCGTGGAGAAATCGTCAACTACCAGAAATTTCGTGTTCGGATCGGCCATGCAGGACTCCATTGAGGCGGTTCATTTATCATGGGATTAATCGGCATTCCGGCGTCAAACTTAAGCGCTGCACGGGGCTTGAAATCGAATATCGAGCAAATGGCAAACAAGTCCTCGCACTCGCCATCAGGTGTCGCACCTGGCGCTTCCGTGACGGCGACGGGTGGGCCGGCCTGATTTCACATTGGGCTGCCCGGCTCGGCAAAGCGCTCACGGATGGCCACAATGCCGGGCAGTTCCTGCAGAAACACCTCGACCAGGTCCGGATCAAAGTGCTTGCCGTTGTTGTCCTTGATCAGCTCGACCGCGGCCTCGACCGTCCAGGCCTGTTTATAGGGCCGCATCGAGGTCAGCGCGTCGAACACGTCGGCCAGCGCCGCGATCCGGCCGGCCTGTGGAATCGCCGTGCCCGCCATCCCGTTGGGGTAGCCGCTGCCGTCCCATTTTTCGTGGTGGGTGAGTGCAATTTCGCGCGCCATGCGCATCAGGTCGGAATCGTCGCCACCGAGTAGTTTTTCACCGATGGCGGCATGGGTCTTCATGATTTCCCACTCGTGCGGCTCGAACTTGCCCGGCTTGAGCATGATGGCATCGGGGATGCCGATCTTGCCGATGTCGTGCATCGGACTGGCGTTCAGGATCAGGTCACAGTCGGCTTCGCTCCAGCCGACGGCGCCGGCGAGCAGCGCGCAGCTGTGACTCATGCGCAGGATGTGGTTGCCGGTCTCCTCGTCGCGGTACTCCGCCGCCATGCCGAGCCGCTGCACAATCTGCAGGCGGGTGCGCCGCAATTCCTCGGTGCGCGCCTGCACCATGTCCTCCAGCACGGTTTTCTGGTCGTACATCAGACGGTGGGCCATTTGTGCGTCCAGTAGGTTGCGCACCCGCATCAGCAATTCGTTGCGATCGAAGGGTTTGCCGATGAAGTCGCGCGCCCCGGCGGCCAGCGCCTGCAGCAGATGCTCCTTGCCATGCTGGGCAGTAAGAATGACGATGGGCGGCAGCAGCGGATCGTTCAGCGCCTTCAGCTGCTCCATCACCTGGTAGCCGTCCAGGTGTGGCATGTTGATGTCGAGCAGGATAAGCGCGGGCTGCGTGATCCGATAGAGGTCGACTACCAGACGCGGATCGTCAGCCAGCACCAGGCTCTGATAGCCCTGGCTGCGCAGCATCTTGTCCAGCAGCTTCAGGTTGGCCGGCTCGTCATCGACGATGAGGATGCACTCCCTGTTCAGGGATTCGGTGCTCATGCGTCTTTCTCCTGTTGGTCCGGCAGCAGGCAGCGATCAAGCATGCCGAAAAAGCCGGCGACGTCGATGGGCTTGGTGAGATAGTCGGCAAACCCTGCCGCGCGGCCGCGCTCGATGTCGCGCGGCATGGCGTTGGCGGTGACGGCGATCACCGGGATGGCCTGCAGGCGCGCGTCGGCCTTGAGCACCTCCAGCACCTGGTAGCCGTCCATGCCCGGCATGTGGATGTCGAGCAGGATCAGCTCGGGACGGCGCGACTGCGCCAGCTCGATGCCCAGTTCCGGCGTGTGGGCGGTCAGCAGGCGGATGTGCGGGCGGTGCCCCAGAATCTGCGCGACCAGCTTGATGTTGGACGGGTTGTCCTCGATGTAGAGCACGACGTGCTGCACCGCTTCGAGGCGATGTCCCGGCTCGGCGTCATCACCCACCGGGCCCGGGTGATCCCGGGCGGCGTCGGCCATGGATTCCAGCGGCAGCTCGATCCAGAAGGTGCTGCCCTCGCCGGTCTCGCTCTCGACCCCCACCGTACCGCCCATCATCTCGACGATGCGCTGGGTGATGGTGAGACCGATGCCGGTGCCTTCGATATCGCTGTGCTCGGCATCGAGCCGGTTGAAAGGCTGGAACAGTTCCGTCAGGCGTGCGGCCGGTATGCCCGGGCCGCTGTCGGTTACCCGGATGCACAGCCGGTCGGCGCCCTCCAGCTGCACCTCGATCCGCACGCTGCCGGCGTCGCGGTTGTATTTGATGGCATTGGACAGCAGGTTGAGCAACGCCTGCTTGAGCCGCGTGCGGTCGGCCCGCACGGCTGCGCCCTTGAGCCCCTTGTGGCTGAGCTGGATGTGGCGCTGGTCGGCCAGGGGGCCGACCAGCGCCAGACAATCCTCGACGATGAGACACACCTCCACCGGCTCCAGCGACAGGTCGATGTGGCCGGATTCGACCTTGGACAGATCCAGCACTTCGTTGATCAGCTCCAGCAGGTGATGACCCGCCTTGAGAATCTCCCGCACGTTGTCCTGATGCTCATCGGGCAGCGTGGCGTCGTATTCCATCAGCTGGCCAAAACCGAGGATGGCGTTCATCGGTGTGCGCAACTCGTGGCTCATGCTGGAAAGAAAGTCGGATTTGGCCCGATTGGCGCGGTCGGCCTCGTCGCAGGCGGCGACCAGCGCCTGTTCGGCCTCCACCTGTTCGGTAATGTCCTGCACGGTGCCGCTCAGGCGGATCATGCTTCCCGCAGCATTGGTTTGGGCCTGCGCCAGTTCATGCACATGACGCACGGCGCCGTCGGGCTGTACGATGCGGTGCACCACGTCGTGGCGACCGCTGCGCTCGGCCTGTTTTTCGCTATCGATTACCCGCGCCAGGTCGTCCGGGTGAATCGCCGCGCGAAAGGCCTCGACGCTGGGCGCGAAGCTGCCCGGTTCATGGCCGAAGATGCGGTAGATCTCGTCCGACCAGCTCAGCTCGCCGCTGCGCATGTCGGCGCTCCAGTTGCCGATGCTCGCCAGCGTCTGTGCCTCGCGCAACTGGCGCTCGCGTTCGGCCAGCGCCAGTTCTGCGCGCTTGCGCGCATCGATGTCCTGCACCACGCCCAGCATCTGCAAGGGTGTGCCGGCGGCGGCGCGCACCACTGCACCGCGCTCCAGCAGCCAGCGCACGCTGCCATCGGGCCACACCACGCGATGCTCGATCTCGTAGGGTGCGTCGCGCTCGACGCAGGCATGGACGGCGTCGATCACCGCCTGGCGGTCGTCCGGGTGGATCACGCGAAGGAAGTTGTCGTAGGAGGTTTCGAGATCCCCCTCGGGATGGCCGAACAGCGGCGCGATGCGTTCGGTCCAGAATAACTCGCCTGTCTGGATATTCCATTCCCAGGTGCCGATGTTGGCGAAGAACTGCCCGCGGCGCAGCCTTTCCTTGTGCGACTCTGCCGCCTCTTCGGCGCGCTTGCGGGCCAGGGCGCTGCCGATGACATCCGCCATGAGCCTGAGTGGCTCGATTTCCCCGGGCGACCAATCGCGCCGACTGCGCACGGCATCAAAGCCGACAAAGCCGAAGGTTTTTCCCTTCTTTTGCAGCGGAAAGGCAAACAGCGACTGGATCTGCTGGTCCTCGAACAAGGTCTTTTCCCTGGCAGCCTCGGGGGGCAAGTCGGCCACATCCGGCACGACGATCATGTCTCCCAACGATATCTGCTCCTGCCACCAGGGCGCCCTCTCCAGTGGCATGTCCCGGACCTTGTCGCGCTGGGGGTCGATGCCCTCGGCACACCACTCGTGGGTGTTGCTCATACGCGTGCCACATTCAGCGAACAGAAACAGATAGGCACGGTCGGCACCGAAGTGTTCGCCGCTGCGTTGCAGGGCGCGGTCGATCGCCGCGTCCATCTCCGCTGCGGCCGCGGCCAGCAGGTCGGCCCCCGCCTCCGCGATCAGGCGCCGCAATTCGCCTTGCCGGCGCAACGCATCTTCGGCCGCCTTCACGTGGGTAATGTCGGTGCGCATCGACACGTACTGGTAGGGCTTGCCCTCGCTGTCGAGAAAGGGGGCGATGGTGGACTCCACCCAGTAGCGGCTGCCGTCCTTGCGGCGGTTGCAGATTTCGCCCTGCCAGACGATGCCGCCGGAAATGGCGCGCCACAGGCTTTGGTAGAACGCCGGCGGGTGCTCGCCCGACTTGACGATGCGATGGTTCTGCCCCAGCAGCTCGCTGCGCGAGTAACCGCTGATCTGGCAGAACTTGTCGTTGGCGTAGGTGATGTTGCCCGCCGCGTCGGCGATGCTGACGATGGCGTGGTGGTCCAGCGCCAGATGTTCGCGCTCGCGCTTGTAAAGGGTGGTTTCCAGGCGCTGTCGAATGGCGCTGTTCTGCCGCGCCCGCCGGGCCCGCGCGGTGACCGCCGCCACCAGATAATCCGTCAGCACGGGTTTGACCAGAAAATCGTCACCGCCAAGATAAAGCGCCTGCAATTGCCGGGAGATATCGGCCTCAGCGGAAAGAAACAGGATGGGCAGATGCAGCTGTTCGTCCCGCTCGCGCAGCACCGCCGCCAGCTCGGGGCCGCTGGCCTCGGCCATGTTCACTTCGAGCACGGCCACGTCGGGGACGAAATCGCTCAGCGCGTCCATGATCCGCAGCGGCTGCGATAGCGTGCGCACCGCCATGCCGGCCGCGCGCAGCACGGCGGCATGGGTTTCGAGCAGCAGCGGGTCGTCGTCCACCAGCAGCACGCGATAGGGCTGCGGCGGCTGGCGACCGGTGAGCGCATCCAGCAACTCGATCAGCCGGCCGGGGTCCACCGGTTTTACCAGATAGCGGCAAGCGCCGGCGCGAAAAGCCGCCAGCCGCGCCGCCAGGTCATCGCGTGCCGAGACCAGGACCACGGGCGGGCGGCGTGCCTGGTTGGCCTTGATTTTCGCCAGCAATTCGGCGCCGGCGGCGTCCTCTTCGGGGAAGACCACCTCCATCACCAGCGCGGCGGGATGTTCCGCATCGGTGGCCATGCACGCGGCGCAAAATCCGGCCGACTCGGCAAACACCTGCACCCGGTAGCCGTCGTCCTGCAGGGCCTGGCTCAGATAGCCGGCCTGCGCCGGATCAGCCTCGAGCAGGAGGATCAGCGGCGAGCGATCGAGGCGCGGCGGCGGATCCTGGGCGCCTTGCAGCTGAATGCGCGCCAGCTGATCCATGCGGTCAAGATCGCTGCCGATGGCCTGCCATTCCGTTTCGGTCGGTGCAGCCCCGGCCTTGAGCAGGGCCGCCAGCCGGGCCTCCAGCGCGCATGCGGCGTCCGCCACCGGCTGCATGCCGAAGAGGCCAGCCGAGCTGGTGAGTCGCTGCAGCAGACGATGCAGCGACTCCGCCTCGGCAGGTTGCCAGACGGCCAGATCCTGGACATGCGCATGAACGGCGTCTATCCGGGCGGAAAGTTCGGCGGCAAACTGACTGCGGAGTTCAGCCAGGGTGTCTGAAACGGGTGACGTCATGCGGGTTTATATTGTTGTATCCGTCCGAGAAGGAACGGTAAAACCTCAATTTACTTAAGGTTTTCCAAAAAAACCACTATTAATTTATGGTTTTTCAAACCCGCATGGCGCGATTGCCGTGCGCCGCAAAGAATTGCATCACCCGTCCCGGCAATTCGTGCAGCGGGCCGACGTCATGGGTGGCGCCGATGGCGATAGCTTCCTTGGGCATGCCGAAGACCACGCACGAGGCTTCGTCCTGCGCCAGGTTGTAGGCGCCGGCCTTTTTCATTTCGAGCATTCCCGCTGCGCCGTCACGGCCCATGCCGGTGAGGATGACGCCGACCGCGTTCTTGCCGGCGCTGACCGCGGCCGAGTTGAACAGGACATCGACCGATGGCCGGTGGCGATTCACCGGCGGCCCCTGGTCGAGCCTGGTCATGTAGTTGGCGCCGCTGCGCACCAGCAACAAGTGAGAGTGTCCCGGCGCCAGATAGGCATGGCCCGGCAGCACGCGTTCCCCGCCTTCGGCTTCCTTGACGGAAATCCTGGACAGCTTGTCGAGCCGGTTGGCGAACGAGCGGGTGAAGCCTTCCGGCATGTGCTGGGCGATCAGGATGCCCGGGCAATCGGGCGGCAGCTGGACCAGAAAATCCTTGATCGCTTCGGTGCCGCCGGTGGAGGCGCCGATGATGATCACCTTTTCGCTGCTGACAAACGGATTGCGCACGGCCGCCAGCGGGGTGCCGTCGGCGTGGCTCTGCACCTTGACGCGCGGCTTGATATTGGCCCGCGACGCGACGCGGATTTTATCCGCAATCAACTCCGCGTACTCGAGCATGCCGCTCTGGATCGAGACCTTGGGCTTGGTGACGAAGTCCACTGCGCCCAGCTCCAGTGCGCGCATGGTGATGTCCGATCCCCGCTCGGTCAGCGACGACACCATCACTACCGGCATCGGACGCAGGCGCATCAGTTTCTCGAGAAACTCCAGGCCGTCCATTTTCGGCATTTCCACGTCCAGCGTGAGCACGTCTGGGTTGGTCTGCTTGATCAACTCGCGCGCCACCAGCGGATCGGGCGCCACGCCCACCACTTCCATGTCGGGATGGCTGTTGATGATTTCCTTCATCACGCCGCGAATCAGCGCCGAATCATCCACGACCAGAACCTTGATTTTTCCCATGCTTGATCTTCTTCCGGTCAGAACAGGTCGACGTCGCCGCCCACCTCGATGGTCTTGAGTCGGCTTGCATAGTCCTGCTCGCGCTTCACCAGCGTGTAGTTGTTGAGCTGCTTGAGTTTCTTCACCAGGACCTTGCCGGTAGCCGGAAAGAAATATACCTTGCGCGGATGCACGTCGTTCAGATCCTCCGCCACGATGCGAATGTTTTCGGTCCGCAGAAAGTCGCGCACGAAGCGGGCATTGCGTTCGCCCACGTTGATGCTGGTAAAGCCGCGCAGCACATTGCCGCCGCCGAACACCTTGGCTTCCAGGTTCTCGCGTCGGGCGCCCGCCTTCAGCAGCTGGTTGATCAGCATTTCCATGGCGTAGGCACCATAGCGCATCGACGCCGAGGCGGGACTGTCGGCATCGCCACCGCTGTCCGGCAGCATGAAATGGTTCATCCCGCCAATCCCGGAAACACGGTCGCGAATGCATGCCGCCACACAGGAGCCCAGCACCGTGACAATGAGCATCGGCTTGCCGGTGAAATAGTATTCGCCGGGCAATATCTTGGCGGTTTCGCAGTCGAAATGCCGGTCGTAATATAGATTGGTCGCGAGCTGCTCTTCAATCGCAGGATTCATGCAGGCTTCCTTGCCCCCCCATGGCGGGGGTCCAGCTCGTAGACCGTCTTGCCGCGCAGCTTGAACGCATCGGAGGCATACATGAAGTTTTCGGAATGGCCGGCGAACAGCAGACCGTCCGGTTTCATCAGCGGCACGAATCGCGCAAGAATCTGGCCCTGCGTGGGCTTGTCGAAATAGATCATGACATTGCGGCAGAACACCACGTCGAACGGCCCGCTCACCGGCCAGCTGCCGGCCAGCAGATTGAGCGGCTTGAAGGTCACCAGCTGGCGCAGTTCGGGACGCACCCGCACCTGCCCCGAACGCTCGCCCTTGCCGCGCTGGAAGAAGCGCTTGACGCGGTCCGGCGCCATCTTGTCGATGCGCTCGGCCGGGTACACCCCGTTGGCCGCCGTTGCCAGCACGTTGGTATCGATGTCCGTGGCAATGATGCTGACCGGCGGGGTGAGTGTGCCGAATGCCTCGCAGGCCGTCATGGCGATCGAATAAGGCTCTTCCCCGGTCGAGCTGGCCGAACACCAGATCGACAGCGATGCCTTCCTGCTCAAAAGATGCTCGGCCAGAATGGGAAAATGGTGCGCCTCGCGAAAAAACGAGGTCAGGTTGGTGGTCAGCGCATTGGTGAAAGCCCCCCACTCTTCGCTGTCGCGCCCGCTTTCCAGCCCATCGAGGTATTCCGCGAAGGTACTCAGGCCTTTAGCCCGCAGGCGCCGCGCCAGGCGGCTGTAGACCATCTCCTGCTTGCTTTCGCCCAGCGAGATCCCGGCCTGCTTGTAGATCAGGGCACGCACCCGCGCAAAATCGCGCGGCGTGAATTCGAATATTCTGGTGCTGTCCTGCTGTTTGTTCGATGCGGGCTTCATGTCGAAATTCTTCGTCTGCTCAATGCTCTGTTCTCAACATGTACGCGCGTTTAAGGCGGACTCGATATAACCGTACTGTACAACGCAACGCTTCGTCCCTCAGCCAGCCCACGGGGAGATCACCAGGGCATCATGCTCCGCCCCCCATCAAGCACCCGCCAGCTGCTTGTGGGCCGTGGCCGGGCGGACGCCCAATGCCTTGGTGGCAGGAGCCCGGGCCTGCTGCCGAACCTGACCCTGCCCGCCCTGCACCAGCCTGAAGGACCCCACCAGTTCCGTCAGTTTCTCTGCCTGCTCCTGCAGGCTTTCGGACGCGGCCGCGGCTTCCTCCACCAGCGCGGCGTTCTGCTGGGTCACGTCGTCCATCTGGGTGATCGCCTCATTGACCTGCTCGATGCCGGTGCTCTGCTCCTGGCTCGCCGCCGCAATCTCGCTCATGATGTCGGTGACCCGCTTGACCGAGCTGACGATCTCGTTCATGGATTCGCCGGCCTGGTTGACCAGCTTGCCCCCGAGATCGACCTTGCCGACCGAATCCTCGATCAGGCCCTTGATCTCCTTGGCCGCGCTGGCGCTGCGCTGCGCCAGGTTGCGCACTTCGGAAGCGACGACGGCAAAGCCGCGCCCCTGTTCGCCGGCACGCGCAGCTTCCACTGCGGCGTTCAGCGCCAGAATATTGGTCTGGAACGCAATGCCGTCGATCACGCCGATGATGTCGGCGATCTTGCGCGAGCTGTCCTTGATCGAAGCCATGGTGTCGACCACCTGGCTCACCACCTGGCCGCCCTTGACCGCGACGTCGGCGGTGGACACCACCAGTTGGTTGGCCTGGCGTGCGTTATCGGCGTTCTGTTTGACGGTGCTGGTCAGCTCCTCCATCGAGCTGGCCGTCTCTTCCAGGCTCGACGCCTGCTGTTCGGTGCGGGAGGACAGGTCGAGGTTGCCGGTGGCGATCTCGCTGGCCCCCAGGCCCACAATCTCGGTGCTCTGCTTGATCTGGCCGACCAGCAGTTTGATGTTGATCTGCAGTACGCGCAGCGATTGAATCAACCTGGATGATTCTTCGACACCATTGGCCTCGATCTGTCCGGTCAGGTCGCCCGAACTCATGCGCTCGATGTCGCCCCGGACGCGCTCCAGAGGCACCACGACAATGCGGTAGCACATCACGGCGAACACGGCCGCCAGCGGCACGCCCAATGCAGCGATCGCCATCAGCCAGCCGGTGAACGTCTGGTTGGCTTCGGTGCTGGCCATCCAGGCCAGAATGCCGATCGCCACAAACATGACGGCCATTGAAAAGGAGACGATCGACAGGATCGATTTCAGGGACAAGGCCTTCAGCGTATCGCCGCAACAGCGCTGCAGGAAAGACGGCCTGACTGCATTGCCTTCCTGGATTTTCAGCGTCTTGTCGCCGCCCTTGATCGCGCGATAGGCACCTTCCGCCGCCTGCACCTGGTCGCGGCTGGGTTTGGTCCGGATCGAGGAATACCCGATCATTTGCCCGTTTTCGATAAGGGGCGCGGCATTCGCCTGTACCCAGTAGTGGTCGCCGTTCTTGCAGCGGTTCTTCACCAGCCCGGTCCACGCCTTGCCTTCCTTGAGCGTGCGCCAGAAATCGGCGAAGGCCTCGACCGGCATGTCGGGATGGCGCACGATGTTCTGCGGCGCACCGAGCAGCTCATCCTCGCTGAAGCCGCTGATGTTGATGAAGTCCTGGTTGACATAGGTGATGTTGCCGTGCAGGTCTGTCTTCGATACCACCGTTTCGGTATCCTGCAGGACGTATTCGACATTGGTTACCGGCATGTTGGATCGCATTGCTTGTTACCTTCTATGAGATAAATTGACGTTTATTGTCATAAGCCTGCGATTGCCCCATGGTACGAACCGGGATCAGACTTGCCTATAAGTACTATCGGCAAGACATCCGAGACCTTAAGCAAGCATATTTATCACCGTGCACTGCCCACAATGCCGAGCCTCTTCGGCCGCGAGGCGGTGCCGAAAGATGCCGTGTGCGTCTTAGCTCCCGGCGGCAGGGCGTTGGCCGGTTTGCGGTGGGCCGGGCTCGCTGTCCGTCCCGCCTGCGTCAGCGTGAAGGAATCCACCAGTTCCATCAGTTTGACCGCCTGCGCCTGCATGCTCTCGGAGGCGGCAGCAGCCTGTTCCACCAGCGCGGCGTTCTGCTGGGTGATTTCGTCCATCTGCCCCACCGCCTGATTGACCTGCTCGATACCGGCGCTCTGTTCCTGGC
>JAHJNP010000129.1 GCA_018820745.1 Gammaproteobacteria bacterium | reverse complement strand
GTGTTCGGCGTCGATGAAGGCCGCGGTGCCACCCATTTTCTGCATTTCGGCGATCACCTGCAGCGTCAGCGTGGTCTTGCCGGACGATTCCGGTCCGTAGATTTCGACCACGCGCCCGCGCGGCAGGCCGCCGACGCCCAGCGCGATGTCGAGGCCGAGCGAGCCGGTGGAGACGGTCTGGATGTCGCGCGAGACGTCATGGTCGCCCAAGCGCATCACCGAGCCCTTGCCGAACTGCTTGTCGATCTGGCTCAGCGCGGCGCTGAGCGCCTTCATTTTGTCTTCGGTCATGGTGCTGGGGGTGGCCATGTTGCGTCTCCTGTACGGGTTGGGATGGACGAACTTTAGGTCGTATATTTGTTTGTGTCAATAAAAAATATCACCTACATAAAATGTATGACGTAATTGTTTGTATTCGGCCTGCCACGCCCCTATAATTTTCGCAACGACGGCCAGCCCGGAGCGAAGAGTATGTTTTCAAAAGAAAAAATGCGCCTGGATGTGAAGTGGGCGACGCGCCAGCGGCTGCAATACATCGAGGTCATGGCCTGGTACACCGGCGTGGTCACCCGCAGCGACGTCGCCCGCGCCTTTGGCCTGTCCGACCCGGCCGCGACCAAGGACCTCAAACTCTACGGCGATCTGGCGCCGGGCAACCTCGTCTACAACCACAGCGTGTTCGGCTTCGTGCCCGGCGAGGGCTTCCGCGCGATCTTTGCCGACCTTGCGCCCGCCGCGGTGCTGCCGGTCATCGCGGCCAATCTGGCGGTGGCGAACGGGCCGTACGGAAGCGATTTGATCTATGGCCTGCCGACCGCGTCGCTGCCGTTGCCCGCCCGCCTGCCCAGCCAGCACACCCTGGCGCAGATCACCCGCGCGATCCACGGGCGGCGCAAACTGCGCGTCAGCTACCGTTCCCTGTCCCGACGCGAGAGCGGGGCGGCGCGCGTGCTGGAGCCGCATACCCTGGTCAATACCGGGCTGCGCTGGCATGTGCGCGCCTACAGCGAAGACACCTGCGACTTCCGCGACTTCGTGCTGTCGCGCATGACCGAGGCGCAATGCCTTGATCTGCCGGCCGAATCCGGTGAGCAATACGACGACGATTGGGTGGAATCGGTGAGCCTGAGCCTGGCACCCCATGCCGGGCTCGATGCGGCGATGCGCGAGAGCTTGTTGCTGGACTATGGAGCGAGCGGGGCGGTCATCGAGGTCAACGTGCGGCGTGCGCTGCTCGGCTACGTGCTGCAGCGACTCAACGTCGACACCACGCCGGACCATACGCTGAATCCGAACGCCTTCCAGTTGATGCTGCTAAATCGCGACGAGATCGAGCCGTTCGCGGCGTGGGCGTTTTATTAAAGAATCAAGTTGCAAGATTCAAGATGCAAGGTTCAAGGTTCAAGTTGCAAGAAACTTCTGCCGCGGCCCCGCTACGTTTTCCTTGAATCTTGAGCCTTGAATCTTGTATCTATCCGATCAGCTCGATCAAGCCGCGTAGCGCCGCGGCTACTGCGCGCGAGCGGATTTCCTCTCGGTCGCCGTCGAGGCGACAGATGGACGACATGAGCGTGCCGTCGGCCAGCGCCCAGCCATAGCAGACCAGGCCGACGGGCTTTTGCGGGGTGCCGCCGCCGGGGCCGGCGATGCCGGAAATGGCGAGCGTGGCCTGGGCATGGCTATGGGCCAGCGCGCCGGTCGCCATGGCGCAGGCGGTTTCCTCGGAGACGGCGCCGTGGGTGGCGAGGGTCTCCTCGGGCACGCCGAGCATCTCGATCTTGGCGGCGTTGGCGTAGGTGATGAAGCCGCGCTCGTACCAGTGCGAGCTGCCGGGCAGCGAGGTGAGCAGTTGCCCGGCCCAGCCGCCGGTGCAGGATTCGGCGGTGGCCAGCATCCAGCCGCGCGCGATGAGCTTGCCGCTGAGTTCGGCCGCGAGCTGGAGAAGTTCTTCGTCGCTTACACGAGCCATTGCAGTCCTTTCAGGGCGGCGATCGCGTAACCCGCCGCCAGAAGGTCGTCGAACATCACGCCGAAGCCGTTTTTCAGGCGGGTGTCGGCGAGGCGGATCGGCCATGGTTTCAGGATATCGAACAGGCGGAATAGCGCAAATGCCAGCACCATCCACAGCCAGCCGGCCGGGGTGAACAGCAACACCAGCGCGAAGGCGACGATTTCGTCCCACACCATGCCGCCGTGGTCGGCGACGCCGAGCGCGCGCCCGGTGCGGCCGCAGGCCCAGACGCCGAGCAGGAAGGCGGCAATCAGCAGAATGATCTGGTTCGGCAGGTCGGGCGCTGTGGCGACGATCAGCCAGTAAAGCGGCAGGCCGAGCAGGGTGCCGACGGTGCCGGGCGCCTTGGGCGCGAGCCCGCTGCCGGCGCCGAACGCGATCAGGTGCGCCGGATGCGCGAACAGGAATTTGAGGTCAGGCTGCAAAGTGGTCATAGCCGGTGTGTTCGATAGGCAGGGGCTGGCCGTCGGCGTCGATGACCGTCAAGCCCGGCGCGGCGAGGAGCTGGCCGATGCGGGTCACCGCGACCCCGGCGGTTTCGGCAGCCGACCGCACCGCGTCGCGCTTGTCCGGCGCCGCGGTGAAGCAGAGCTCGTAGTCGTCGCCACCCGCCAGCACGCAGTCCACCGCGACTTTTTCATGCAGGTAGGCCTGCGCCACCGGCAGCGTCGGCAGCGCGGTGAATTCGAGGGTAGCGCCGAGCTGCGAGCGTTGCAGGATATGCCCGAGATCGGCCAGGAGGCCGTCCGAAATGTCGATCGCGCTGGACGCGATGCCGCGCAGCGCGATGCCGAGCGCGACGCGCGGCGTCGGCAGGTAGAGCGCGGGCAATACCTTGGCGGCGTCGATCTGTTCCATGAACAGGCGCCCCTGGCGATAGGCCAGCGCCAGCGCTGCCGAGCCGATTACGCCGGAGACCCAGACGTCGTCGCCGGCCTGGGCGCCGTCGCGCCGCAGCGCCTGGCCGGGCGGCACTTCGCCGATGACCGTGATGCTGAGCGTCAAGGCGCCGCGCGTGGTGTCGCCGCCGACCAGCTCGATGCCGTGCTGGTCGGCCATGCGGAAAAAGCCGCGCGCGAAGGCGGTGAGCCAGGCATCGTCCGCCTCCGGCAGCGCGATCGACAGCGTCGCCCAGCGCGGCGTCGCCCCCATCGCGGCGAGGTCGGACAGGTTCACCGCCAGCGACTTGTGGCCGATGCCGGCGGGGCTGTCCTGCGGCGAGAAATGGCGGCCTTCGAGCAGCATGTC
>JAHJNP010000128.1 GCA_018820745.1 Gammaproteobacteria bacterium | reverse complement strand
CAAACGCAGACGGATCCAGCGGTTCTCGCTCTCGACCCAGAACCGGCGGTATTGCAGGTTCGGCAGAAAACGCCGCTTGGTTCTATTGTTGGCGTGGGAAACGTTGTTTCCGACCATGGGCTTCTTGCCCGTAACGACACATACGCGAGCCATGACGCTGCTCCAAAATTGAGGGTTAACAATGCGGGTTAACTAGCCGGGCTAGCAATGGGGGCCAACCCGAGAACCGCGATTTATATCACAGCTTGCAAGTGCGAGGCAAGTTCGGCGTCAATTCAGAGTTGGCCGGACTCCATGAACGACAGTGAGGACGCGCCCGCGACGATGAAATGGTCGAGCACGCGCACGTCCACCAGCGCCAGCGCATCCGCCAATCGGCGGGTGAGGGTGCGGTCGGCCTGGCTGGGCTCGGCCACCCCGCTCGGATGGTTGTGGGCCAGAATCAGTGCGGCGGCGTTGTGCGCCAGCGCACGCTTGATGATCTCGCGCGGGTAGACGCTGGTTTGCGTCAGCGTGCCGCGGAACAGCTCCTCCACCGCAATCACCCGGTTTTGCGCGTCGAGAAACACGCAGCAGAACACTTCGTATTCCTTGCCGCGCAGAATCAGCCGCAGGTAATCGCGCACGGCGGAGGGGGAGGCCAGCGCGTCGCCCGCCTGCATGTCCTCGGCCAGCGTGCGCCGCGCCATTTCCATCACCGCCTGCAGCAGCGCGTATTTGGCCTTGCCGACGCCGGGGGCAGCACAGGCGGCAGCCTGGTTGGCGCGGCACAGGCCGCCCAGGCCGCCAAAGCACTCGATCAGTTCGCGCCCCAGGTCGACCGCACTTTTGCCGACCATGCCGGTGCGCAGAAATACCGCAATCAGTTCGGCGTCGGTCAACGTCGCGGCGCCCTGCTTCAGCAGTTTTTCACGCGGGCGCGTGTCCTCCGGCCAGTCGCGGATCGCCATGCCTGCCTCCCTCCCGTAGAATGCGGCCATTATTCATGGAAAGTGCGCCGGGAATCAAAGCCGTGTCGCTTGCAGACAAAAAAATCATTCTGGGGGTGTCAGGCGGGATCGCAGCCTACAAGGCGGCGGAATTGTGCCGCCTGCTGATCAAGGCCGGCGCCGACGTGCGTGTGGTGATGACCGCCGCCGCGCAGCAATTCGTCACCCCGCTGACCTTTCAGGCCCTGTCCGGCAAGCCGGTGCTGACGTCCCTGTGGGATGCCGCCAGCGGCGACGGCATGGAGCACATTCATCTGTCGCGCGATGCCGACCTGTTGCTGGTCGCGCCGGCTTCCGCCGATTTCCTGGCCAAGCTTGCGCACGGACGGGCCGACGACCTGCTGTCGACCCTCTGTCTCGCGCGCGCCTGCACGCTTGCCGTCGCGCCCGCGATGAACCGCGAAATGTGGGCCGCCGCGCCGACCCGGCGCAACCTGGAACAACTGCAGCTTGACGGCGTGAGCGTGCTGGGGCCGGCCGCGGGCGAGCAGGCGTGCGGCGAAACCGGCCTCGGGCGGATGCTGGAGCCGGGCGAGATTCTGGCTGCGCTGCCGGGCGTGCTGAATGCCGGCCCGCTGGCGGGCAAGCGGGTATTGATTACCGCCGGCCCCACCTTCGAGCCGATCGACCCGGTGCGCGGGCTGACTAATCTGAGTTCCGGCAAGATGGGCTATGCGGTGGCACGGGCGGCAGCCGAGGCGGGCGCCGAGGTGTGCCTGGTGTCGGGGCCGACCTGCCTCGACACGCCTGCGGGGGTGCGCCGCATCGGCGTGCAAAGCGCGGCCGACATGCGCCGTGCGGTGCTGGCTGAATTGCCCAGCGATGTGTTCATCGCGGTGGCGGCGGTGGCCGACTATCGGGTGAATGCCGCTGCGCCGCAGAAAATCAAGAAAAGCACGGACGGCATGACGCTGCATCTGGTTGCCAATCCCGACATCCTGGCCGAGGTTGCGGCCTTGCCCGATGCGCCATTTTGCGTGGGATTTGCCGCCGAGACCGAGCGACTCGCCGAGCATGCCGAAGCCAAGCGCCGGAAAAAGAGGCTGCCGCTTTTGGTCGGCAATCTGGCGCAGGACACGCTCGGCGAGGATACGGCCGAGCTCGTGCTGTTCGATGACCGGGGCCAGCACCGGCTGCCGCGCGCCGATAAACTCACCCAGGCACGCCATTTGATAAGGCACCTTGTAAATCAGCTCAACTGACGAGATCCCGACGAAAATGAAGATGGATGTAAAGATTCTCGACGCCCGCCTGCGCGATCAGCTGCCGCATTACGCCACAACGGGCGCTGCCGGGCTTGATTTGCGCGCCTGCATCGATGCGCCGATCACGCTTTCCCCTGGCGAAACGCAACTGATTCCGACGGGCCTGGCCATCCATCTGGCCGATCCAGGCTATGCCGCGCTGATCCTGCCGCGCTCCGGCCTCGGTCACAAACACGGCATCGTGCTGGGCAATCTGGTCGGGCTGATCGATTCGGATTATCAAGGCCAGCTCATGGTTTCCGCCTGGAACCGCGGCCAGCAGGCATTCGAGCTCACGCCGATGGAGCGCTTGGCGCAGCTCGTCATCGTGCCGGTGGTGCAGGCCGAATTCAACATAGTGGACGATTTTGAAGCGAGCCGGCGCGGCGAGGGCGGGTTCGGCAGCACCGGCCGCCAGTAGTGTCGGATTCCTTTACACGGGGATGAACGCCGCACCCGGCAAGCCAGCCTGCCGGGTGCGGCTGTATTGGGGCATGGAATTTGCTGAGTACAGCGCCATGTCGGCAGGCTTTCCGGGCAGGATTCGGGGGCAAGCTGTTGCGGAGACAATAAACATAAGAGGTTAGAGCCTGCTGGCGTATACGTCATGCCCCACACATCCATATTGCGGTTTGGTCTGATCCTTGCCACAGCCCTGGTGCTGCTGGCCGGACTCGGCACGACCGCGTTCTACCTGTCGCGGCCGCATGCGCAGCCGGTGCCGGAAGAGTTCGACAAGCCCGTGATGGCGGCGCAGATCGAGTTCCTGGCCGACGCCCTGCGGCGCAGCGCGGCGCGGATTGCCGCCCATCCGCAGACGCTGGCGTGCTTTGTTAGCGCCGCGCCGGAGGTGTGCCAGACGCAGGCCGCCAACCTGCACGCCTTGAATCAGGACGCCACCGTATTGTTCGTCACAGCCGAGCAGAATCAGTTGCTGCCGGGCTTTCTGCCGGGCGATACCCGGCGGCTGCTGGCCGGTGCCGGGGGCGACGGCACCGGGGCGACCGCCACCGCCACCTTCAATCTGTCCTTGTCGCATCCGGTGATGGACAGCGACGGCAAACGCCTCGGCTTTGTCATCGTCGAGCAAAGCGTGCCGCAGCTGCAGTCCCTGTTCGATACCCTGCCCCTGCCGGACGCCGCTGCCTACGCCGAATTACAGCAAATCCAGGCGGGCGGTGCGTCCATGGTGCTGATGCGGCGCGGCAACCAGGCGATCAAGCGAGATGCCCAACCCACCCTGATCGCGCTGGCCGGAACGCCATGGCAGATTGCGGTGTGGCGACCCGTCACGCCGGTGGTGGAAAGCGTGGCGCCCTACCTGCTGGGCTGGGTGGTGGTCAGCCTGATGATCGCCATTCTGGTGATGGCGACCGTTCTGTCGGTGCGCAACCGGGTGACCGACAGCCTGCGCGTGCTGGTGAAATTGACCAATGATCTGCGCCAGCAGCGGTTGCGCGTCGATTATCCGGTCAGCCTTGCGGAGTTCCAGTCGCCGCTCGAGACCATGCTGAAGCTCGGCAGGGTGATGCTGGGGCGGCAGAAAGAAGTCACCTCGCAGGCGCGGATGGATCACCTGTCGCAGGTCAACAACCGGCGCAGTTTCGACGAAAAGCAGAAAGAGCTGTTCGCCAGCCTGAAGGACGGCTGGTCGCACAGTTTGTTGATTCTCGACATCGACAACTTCAAGCAGGTCAACGACACCTTCGGCCACGAAGCGGGCGACCAGCTCATCATCAAGTTCGGCGATGCGCTCAAGGCCTGCCTGCGCAACAGCGACTTCATCGCCCGCCTGGGCGGCGACGAATTCTGCGTGCTGTTTCCCTTTACCCCGCTGGAACGTGCGCAGGAACTCGCCGAGCGCCTGCGCGCCAAGATGCCGGAGAGCGTGGAGCTCATTCCCGGGGTGACGCAGAAGCTGTCGTGGAGCGGCGGCCTGTCTGAATACAGCCGCGAAGACAAGCAGGAAAACGAGGCGCTGGCGCGCGCCGACGCCGCCTTGCTGGAAGCCAAGCGCGGTGGCCGCAACGCCACGCGGGTCAAGGCCGCCGCCTGAATCCGGCGATCAAGAGTCCGATCCCGAGCACCCCCCACAGCGCCAGCACCGGCGCATTGCCCCAGCGCACATAGGGCGTGCTGCCCGCATAGCCCTGGATCTCGCCGGACAGGCTGCCGGCGGTGAAAGGCGGCAGGCTGGCCAGCATCCGGCCTTTCGCATCGATGATCGCGGTGACGCCGGTATTGGT
>JAHJNP010000127.1 GCA_018820745.1 Gammaproteobacteria bacterium | reverse complement strand
TTCACCCGCACCCTGGACGAGTCGAAGGCGCCGTTTTACACGTGGTTCGACGACGGCGAACTCAACGTGTCCTACAACTGCCTCGACCGCCATCTGGCGACCCGCGGCGACAAGACCGCGCTGATTTTCGAGGCCGACGACGGCACGGCGACGCAGGTCACCTACAAGCAACTGCACGCGCGGGTGTGCCAGTTCGCCAACGGCCTGCAGTCGCTCGGCGTGGAAAAGGGCGACCGCGTGATCGTCTACATGCCGATGAGCATCGAGGCCGTGGTGGCGATGCAGGCGTGCGCCCGCATCGGAGCCATCCACTCGGTGGTGTTCGGCGGCTTTTCCGCGAAGAGCCTGTTCGAGCGCATCGAGGATGCCAAGGCAAAGATCATCATCACCGCCGACGAATCGCTGCGCGGCGGCAAGGCGGTGCCGCTGAAGCACGCGGTCGACGAGGCGCTGGCGATGGGCGACACCTCTTGCGTGGAAAAAGTGGTCGTCTATCGCCGCTCCGGCGGCGCGGTGAACTGGGGCGTGCGCGACCTGTGGTGGCACGAACTCACGCAGACCCAGGCCGACACCTGCGAGCCGGTGTGGGTCTCCGCCGAGCATCCGCTGTTTATCCTCTATACCTCGGGATCGACCGGCAAGCCCAAGGGCGTGCAGCATTCCACCGGCGGCTATCTGCTAGGCGCCATTCTTTCCATGGAGTGGGTGTTCGACGCCAAGCCCGATTCCGACGTCTACTGGTGCACCGCCGACGTCGGCTGGATCACCGGCCACACCTATGTCGCCTATGGCCCGCTGGCGCTGGGGATGACCGAGGTCATCTTCGAGGGCATCCCCACCTGGCCGCACCCCGGCCGCTTCTGGGAAACCATCGCCAAGCACCGTGTCACCACCTTCTACACTGCGCCGACCGCGATCCGCAGCCTGATCAAGCTGGGTTCCGACCTGCCCGCGCAGCACGACCTGTCGTCGCTGCGCCTCCTCGGAACGGTGGGCGAGCCGATCAACCCGGAGGCCTGGATGTGGTACCACCAGGTGGTCGGCAACGAGCGCTGCCCGATCGTCGACACCTGGTGGCAGACCGAAACCGGTGCCAACATGATTGCGCCGCTGCCCGGCGCGGTGCCGACCAAGCCGGGTTCCTGCACCCTGCCGCTGCCCGGCATCATGGCGGCGATCACCGACGAGCATGGCCATCCGGTCGAAAAAGGCCACGGCGGCTATCTGGTGATCCAGCGCCCGTTCCCGTCGCAGCTGCGCACCCTGTGGGGCGACCCCGACCGTTTCAGGAAGACCTATTTCCCCGAGGAGCTGGGCGGCAAGACCTATCTCGCTGGCGACTCGGCGCACCGCGACAGCGACGGCTATTTCTGGATCATGGGGCGCATCGACGACGTGCTGAACGTATCCGGCCATCGCCTGGGCACGATGGAAATCGAATCCGCGCTGGTGTCCAACCCGCGCGTCGCCGAAGCCGCGGTGGTGGGCCGACCGCACGAGATCAAGGGCGAGTCGGTGGTGGCGTATGTGGTGCTGAAAGGCACGCGCCCCACCGGCGACGAGGCGAAGAAGATCGTCGCCGAGCTGCGCGAGTGGGTCGGCAAGGAAATCGGTCCGATCGCCAAGCCCGACGAAATCCGCTTCGGCGACAACCTGCCCAAGACCCGTTCCGGCAAGATCATGCGCCGCCTGCTACGGGCGATCGCCAAGGGCGAGGCCATCACCCAGGACATTTCCACCCTGGAAAACCCGGCGATTCTGGAGCAGCTGAAGGAAGCCGTGAAATAAACGGCGTGGGGGCAGGGGAAAAAGTGGTTCAATCCATACCCTTGCCTTCCCGCGCGTGTCATCAGCTGGAACCAGTAGCCGTTCAATCATCAACCACGAAAGAAAATCATGTCCCATTACCATGCCGTCGTCTGGCTCGACCACAACGAAGCCAACGTCATGCACATCAGTCTGGATGACGTTGAGAAATCAGTGGTGAGTCCGGCCACGCCGCATCGCAATCTCCACCGCAAGCGGGGCTCGGTCAGCGGCAGTCGCCAGCCCGAAGACCAGAACTATTATCACGAGGTCGTGGAAGCCCTCGCCGGCGCCGCGGAAATCCTGATCGTCGGACCGGGCCAGGCCAAGCTCGAGCTGATCAAACATATCCATTCCCACGACCAGGGCGTCTCCGACAAAGTGATCGGGGTGGAAACCGTGGATCATCCGAGCGACGCCCAACTGGTCGCGTTTGCCCGCAAGTATTTCGTGGCCAAGGACAGGATGCTGTCGCAGTGATTGCATGATGTGCCGGCAGCAAGGGGAGCGCGCTTCCTTTTTGCCGGCAGCCTGAGCGCCGGGTGACCGGCGCTTTTTTATGCCTGCTTCAGGGCAGCGGCGGTGTTCACCAGTTCCAGCACCAGGTCATGCAGCCGCGCCGGCGATTTCAACGCGCCGTTTTCATCGTCGAATGCCTTGTCGGCGCCTGGCAACGAGAACTGGCCGGGCAGCACCAGCACGCCGAGCGTGTTCAGGATCTGCCTCAGGTGCGGCAGCATGCGCATGCCGCCGAACTGGCCCGGTGAGGCCGCCATGATGGCGGCGACCTTGTTCTGATACGGCACCAGCCCCGATTCGCCCTGCCATTCGCGCGACACCCAGTCGATCGTGTTCTTCAGCAGCGGCGGAATCGAGCTGTTGTATTCCGGGCTGGCGATCAGCAGGGCGTCGTGGCTCTTGAACAGGGCTTTCAGTCGCAGCGCATTGTCGGGCAGGCCGTCGCGGTCTTCGAGGTCGCCGTTGTAGAGCGGCAGCGGATAGTCCGCCATATCGATCAGGGTGACATCGCCACCCGCGGCCCGGGTGCCATCCACCGCCACCTGGATCAGCTTGCGGTTCAAAGCGTCGCGACGAATGCTGCCGGAAAAAGCGAGGATCTTGGGCACGGGTGTCCTTGTGTCAGAAAGGGGGTGATTGTATCGGTCTTCCGCCCCCGGGACGGGGGGTGCGGTTTCAGGGGAGGTCGAAGCTGATGACCTCGCTGGCGTCCAGTGCCTCGATGTCGACGGCGGATTCGAAGCGGATCGCCACGGCATCGCCGGCGTCCAGCGGCAATCCGCGCACTTTGATCCGGCCGGCCGCCACCTGCAGCCAGGCCCGCCGCCCCGGCGCGAGCGTCAGGGCGGCGCGGTCGCCGGGCGCCAGTCGCCCCGCATGGATCGCGGCGTCCTGGTGGATCGTCACCGAGCCGTCGCGGCCGTCGCGCGAGGCGATCAGCCGCAGCCGGCCCTGCAGGCTGTCGGGGGCGAAGGCAATCTGTTCGTAGCCCGGCTCCAGCCCGTAGGCATCCGGTTCGATCCAGATTTGCAGCAGATGCACCGGCTCGGTCGCCGACGCGTTGTATTCGCTGTGGGCGATGCCGTGCCCGGCGCGCATGCGCTGCACTTCGCCGGGGCGGATCACGCCGCCGTTGCCGAGCGAGTCCTGGTGCTCGAGCGCGCCGGACAGCACCCATGTGACGATTTCCATGTCCTGGTGGCTGTGGGTGGGAAAGCCCGCGCCGGGTGCGATGCGGTCTTCGTTGATCACGCGCAACGGGCCGAATCCCATCCAGTCGGGATCGCGGTAGCCGGCGAACGAGAAGGTATGAAAGCTGTCGAGCCAGCCGTGGTCGGCATGACCGCGTTCGGCTGATTTGCGCACGGTGAGCATGGGGGCCTCCTTCGGGTTGAATGTTCAGTCGTTGAATTCAATATAAACGTGGCCTTTGGCGAGTAAAACCGGCACAATTCGATCAACTCGTTCAATTTATCCGAACATGCCGCTCACCCTGGATGCCCTGACCATTCTCGACGCCATCGAACGCCGTGGCTCGTTTGCCCGTGCCGCCGAAGAACTGGCACGCGCGCCGTCGAGCCTGACCTATGCGGTGCAGCAGATCGAGGCCGGTCTCGACGTGCTGCTGTTCGACCGCTCCGGCCACCGTGCGCGCTTCACCCCGGCCGGCCGCGTATTGCTGGAGGAAGGCCGTGCCCTGCTGGCCGCGGCCAACGCGCTGGCGCACAAGACCCGTCAGGTTGCGGGCGGCTGGGAGACGGGTTTTACGATCGCGGTCGAGGGCATTTTGCCGGTTGCACCGCTGCTGCCGCTGCTCGACGCGTTTTATCAACTGGGTCAGGCCACCGAGGTCAAGCTGCGCCACGAAGTGCTGGCGGGCGGCTGGGACGCGCTCGCCGCCGGCCGCGCCGACCTGGTGATCGCCGGCGGCGACGCGCCTGCCGGCGGCGGCATCCGCACCCGCGCGCTGGGCCACATCGAATTCGTGTTCTGCGTGGCGCCGCAGCATCCGCTGGCGCGCGCAACAAAACCGCTCAGCCAGGCCGACATCG
>JAHJNP010000126.1 GCA_018820745.1 Gammaproteobacteria bacterium | reverse complement strand
CGATGATTCCCGGCACCTCGCGCTCGGGCGCGACCATCATCGGTGGCCTGTTCCTCGGGTTATCCAGAAAAGCCGCAGCGGAGTTCTCCTTCCTGCTCGCCATTCCCACCATGTTCGCCGCGACGGCGTACGACCTCTACAAGAACTGGCAGCTGTTCGATGCCGGTGACATTCCCCTGTTCGTGGTGGGCGGGGTGGCGTCGTTTGTCAGCGCATTGATTGCCGTGCGCACGCTGATCAAGTTCGTCAGCCGCCACGACTACACGGTGTTTGCCTGGTATCGCATCGTCTTCGGTGGGGTGGTGCTGGCCACCGCCTACAGCGGACTGGTGGACTGGGGCGTGGCGGTCTGACCCGTTCAGCCGGGCTTGGGCGGATTCTTTTCGAGCTTGCGCTGCAGCGTGCGGCGATGCATTTTCAGCGCGCGCGCGGTGGCCGAGATGTTGCCGTCGTGCTCGTTCAGGACTTTCTGGATGTGCTCCCATTCCAGCCGCGCCACGGACAGGGGTTCGGCGCTGACTTCCAGCGCGGCATCGGGCTGGTCGCGCAGCAGCGCGGCGAGGATTTCGTCGGCGTTGGCCGGCTTCGCCAGGTAATGCCGCGCGCCCAGCCGCACCGCCTCGACGGCGGTGGCGATGCTGGCATAGCCGGTGAGCACGACGATGGCGGGGGCGGGCGTGCGCGCGGCCAGCATCGCGACGACCTGCAGCCCCGATTCACCGGGCAGCTTCAGGTCGACGACGGCGAGTTGGGGTGCGAAGCGGTCTGCCACGGCCCGGGCTTCGCTGGCGTCGTGCGCAACGGCGACCTCGAAGCCGCGTTTCTTCATGGCACGCGATAGCGCGGCGGCAAAGTCGGCATCGTCTTCGACGATCAGCAGTTTTCCATTCATGTGGGGTGATTCCAGGGCAGGGTGATGCGCACGCGGGTGCCGCCGCCTTCGCGTTCGGTCAGGGTGAGGCTGCCGCCGAGCCGTTCCAGCGTGGCGTGGGTGAGCGCCAGGCCCACCCCCCAGCCGCGCCCCGGCCTGGCACTGAACAGCACGTGTCCGGCCTGTGCCTTCTGCTCGGGCGTGAAGCCCGGGCCGCGGTCGGCAATGTCGATCTGAAGCGCGCGGGTGTTGGTGTCGACGTCGAATTCGACGGTGTCGGGCGAAACGTCGGCGGCGTTGTTGAGCACGTTCTGGATCGCCTGCTCCAGCCCGTCCGGCGGGGTGAAGGCGCGCGGGTCCGACGGCAGTCGCGGCGTGATTCGCGCGTCGGGGCGCAGCACCTGCCAGCGCTCGATCAGCGCGGCGAGCCAGGCGTCGAGCGGCTGCGTCACCGGCGCGCTGTCCTGCGCGCGCGCCGCGAGCTGGGTGAGGATGCGCTTGCAGGCCTGCGCCTGCTTTTCGAGCAGGCGGCAGTCGGCACCGATGTCGGGGTCGTTGGCGAATTCGGCGGCGAGTTCGTGCGCGGTGGTCTGGATGGTGGCGAGCGGGGTGGCGAGCTCGTGCGCCGCCAGCGCCGCCTGGGTGCCGAGCGCGACGATGCGCTCGTCACGCAGCTGCTTCTCGCGCAGGGCCGACAACTCCCGGTCACGCGTGCGCAGCGCGGCCTGCATGCGGGTGACGAAGAACGCGATCAGCGCCGCGCTGATCAGGAAGTTGAACCACATGCCGCCCAGATGCATGGCGGAGGCGGCGACCGGGTCGGCGATCGCCAGCGGCTGGTAGTAAAACAGCAGCAGCGCGTAATAGCCGCCCGCCGCCGCCGCCAGCAACCACACACAGCGCGGGCGCAGGCTGATCGCGGCGATGATGACCGGCACCAGCATCAGCGAGACGAAGGGATTGGTCGCGCCGCCGCTGAAGAACACCAGTACCGCAAACGCAGTGAGGTCGGCCAGGAGGTGCGCCAGAAACTCCATCTGCGTGGCCGGCACGTCCAGCCGCAGCCGCCATGCGGTGGACAGCGCAAACAGCGCCATCAGCACCAGCACCGCGGCCATCGGAAACAGCGGCATGCGGATGGCGAGGCCCCAGTGCAGCCAGAGGATGCCGGCCGTCCAGCCGGCAATCAGCGATACGCGCACCGCCAGCAATCGCCCCAGCATGGCGCGCGCGGGCAGGGTGGACAGCAGGGTGGAATCGGGCGCGGACGACATGGCGGCATTGTAATGCGCGCGCCGTCGCGGGCTGCGGGCTGCGACAATTTGTCCTGTTGTGTGTGTCGGTCGGCTCGCCTAAAGTGAGTGAACGCGTCATCGCGTGATCTCACCTCTCCCTTCCCGCCTGCCGGCGGGATTTTTTTGGCTGTTGCGGCCGAGTCAGGCGGCGACGGAATTAAAAAAGCCCCGTGCCTGGGTCACGGGGCTTTTTGCTGGCCAACGCTACGGGCGCTTAGAACTGCACATTCACCCCGGCATACAGCGAGCGGCCCGGACCGGGGACAGGGGTTCCCCATTGCGGGTAGTTCGGCGGTGGCGGGTTGGTCATCGTCGTGCCCTGGCCGACATAGGCGCCGCCCAGCGGCAGGGCGTAGAAGCGGTCGAACAGGTTTTCGATGCCGTAGTCGATGCTGTAGCGCTTCTGCTCGTAGCGGCCACGCAGGTGGACGAGGCCGTAGCCCGGGGTTTCCATTTCGTTGCGCACCGCGGAGACGTTTTCCTTGCGGGCAACGAGTTCGCCTTCGACAGTGTTGCGCCATGGGCCGATTTTCTGCGTGAGGGCGAGCCTCGTGTTGAGCGGCATGATGTTGTAGAGGTTGTCGCCGGTATCGCGGTTTTCGCCGCGGGTATAGCTCAGCGTGCCCCGGGCGGTGAAATCGCCGTAGTCCGTGCCGCGGGCCAGCAGGGCATGGCCGGAGAGGTCGACGCCGTAGAGGCGGGCGGACTGGTTGGCATACTGCAGCACCACGAAATTGGTCGTACCCGTCTGGCCGGGCAGGCGCACGGCGTCGATGTAGTCCTTCACGTGGGTGTAGTGCGGCGTGAGCTTGACGCCCCATGTCTCGTTGTCGGCAGCGTGCCAGTCGGCGGTGAGGCTCAGGGTATGGGCCACTTCCGGTTCCAGGTTGAGATTGCCTACGTAGCCGTTGCCGTCGCCGACGAAGTTGTTCATCAACGCCGCCATCTGCCAGGTGGACCAGACGTAGCGCTCGTACAGGTTGGGCGAGCGGGTCTTCTGCGCGATGCCGATTTCGTAGGTTTGCGTGGCCGCGGGGACATAGCGGGCGAGGGCGCTGAGGTCCCAGTTGTGGTCGGTCTTGCTGCGGGCGGCGGTGTTGAAGGCTACGGCATCCGCGGTCTGGTTGCCGGGGCCGCCGGCGCCGGAGGTGGGAAAGGTATCGAGGTTGTAGCCATGGACCTCGCCCGTATCGCTCTTGACGGTCTCGTGGCGCACGCCGACGAGGCCCGTCCATTGCCGGTTGATGCGGCCCGCCCACTCGCCGAACACGGCGTAGCGGTCGCGCTGGCCGTCGTTGATGTTGAGGAAGGTGTTGGGCCACATGCCCGCGCCGGAAGGCGTCCACCAGTCGTCCAGGCGATAGGCCTGATACTCGCCGCCCACGCGCAGGATATCCCGCCCGGCAAGCGGAATCTCGGCATGCAGGTTGAGCCCGGTATTCTTGCCGTCGGTGTACATGGGCATGCCGGCGGCACAGCCCGCCATGCCGCCCGAGATGGGCGAGCACGGCACGCCGTCGGTCGCCGTGGACCCGCCCGAGGCGCCGCCGTACCAGTAGCGCTTGTCGTCGCCGAAATCCATTTCGTGCTGGGTGTGTTCGTAGTAAGCACGCGCCTTGAGGGTGCCCCAGGCCTGCTCGCCGGTGTAGGCCAGGTTGAACTGGTCGCTGACGTTGTCCGTCATGTCCATGCGCTGGTTGGGATAGGCCTCGTAGGGGATGTGCTGGCGGCCGTACTTGAACTCGAACAGGTCGCGGTCGTTCTTCCACGCAAATTTGAGCGCCTGGTTGATCGCCTCGTAGGCGGTCGAACCCACCTCGTCGAGCGGCAGGGTGTGCCCCGGCCGGCCCGTGAAGGTGTAGTCCTTGAAGTCGTCGCCGGCCTGGTAGTTGTCGGCCTGCGCGTAGGACGCGGTGTAGCTGAGGTGGGCCCGTTCGCTGGCCGCGGTGGCAGACAGATTGGCGCCGTAGGCATCGCCGTTGCTGCGGTAGAAGGCGCCCGCTTCACCCGTGAACAGGGTGCCTTGGCCCGGCCTGGCAAATTCCGGCGCGGCCGATTCCACCAGGATGCCGCCGCCGATGCTGTCGCCGCCGGCGCTGACCGGGCTGATGCCGGCGTAAACCGTTGCCGTCGCCACCGCGCTCGGGTCGATGTAGGAAAGCGGGGAATTCATGTGGTTCGGACAGGCCGCGATCAGGTCCATGCCGTCGACCTTGATGCGCAGGCGGT
>JAHJNP010000125.1 GCA_018820745.1 Gammaproteobacteria bacterium | reverse complement strand
TGGTCATCCCGTCCGACTACAGCGAGCCGCAGCGCATCCTGATTGCCTTCGACGGCAGCGCCACCACCCGCAAGGCGGTCGACATGGTTGCGCGCAGCCCGCTGTTCCGCGGCCTGCCCTGCCATGTGGTGATGGTCGGCGAGGACAAAACCGATTCGCGCGAACAGTTGGGCTGGGCCAGAACCCACCTGGAAGCCGCAGGCTTCAACGTCACGGCTGAAATCCGGCAGGGTGAGGTTGAAGCGGTGCTGTGCGCCTACCGCACCGAGCATGAAATCGACCTGCTCGTGATGGGCGCGTACGGCCATTCCAGGATTCGCGAGTTCCTGATCGGCAGCACCACCACCAAGCTGATCCGCCAGTCCAAGGTGCCGTTGCTGCTGTTGCGTTAAGTCGGCGCCGGAATGGCTTAGGAAAAGCGGCCGCCGTAACCCGAGAAACGCCGCACCGCCGACAGCAGATTGACCCACAGCAGCAGCGCCGACAGCGCCAGCACGCTGCCTGCCGCAATCGCCAGTTGCGGCCACAGGACGGCCCCGGCGAGCAGCACGCAGGCGGCGAGGTGGAGGCGGAACTGCCCGCGCATCCGGCGTTCGGCAATCATCTCCTTCATGGTCGGGATGCTGCCTGCCTTGGCCTGCAACTGCGCCTGCAGATGAAACCAGGCGAGGAAAGGCACGATCTTGTAGAGCATGCCGCACACCACGCTCACCGCGAAGCCGCCGAGGAACAGCACCCCCAGCAGCAGGGGATAGGCGTCGCTGTCCGCCCACGCCGGCCAGAACTGCGCCGCCAGCCAGACGACCACGCAGGCGAGCAGGCTGGCCATGCCGAGGCGCCAGTAGTCGAGGGTGACGTCCGCCAGTTTCCTGCGTCGGCGCGATTGCAGGCGCAGGGTGGCGACGGCGAACGCCAGAATGGCGCCGGCGAGGGCGGCGTCGACGATGGGGACGGCGGCCGGGAAAAACAGCAGCGCGGCCGCGTGGAGCAGCAGCAGCGCGAACAGCGCGGCGGCGAGCCAGCGGGCGAGCCGCGGCGGATAGGGCGGCGTGATCTGGAACATCGGCACCACCTGCCAGGCCACGCCGATCACCAGCAGCAGCACCCAGCCGAGCAGGCCGAAGGCGGCGTGCGCGGCGATCGCGGTCTCGATCGCGGGCGGGAACCACCAGCCGGCGCGCAGCAGCGCAAGCGCGAGTCCGAGCAGCAGGGTGACGGCGAGGCTCAGCACCGCGAGCCGAATGCCGTTGACCGTGACGCCGGCCACGGCGCGCGCGAGGCTGATCGATGCCGCCGCGAGAAAGACCGCGAAGCCGCCGCCCAGAAGAAGGATGGCGATGCCGAAAGCTGCCGGTTCTGCCATCAGAAAGCCGGTCATCAGGGCAAGGGTTCCCAGCACAAGCGACACGTGGCTGATCCAGGCGACCCGCCGCGCCGCTGGCAGCGACTCGCCCGCCACCACCGGCAGCATCTGCAGCAGTGCGCCCAGCATCACCATGGCGAGAAAGCCCAGCGTCAGCGCGTGGGTCAGCGCAAGCGCCTGCGGCGCCCAGCGCGAGGCCAGCGCCTCGGGCGCCCACACGATCAGGCCCGCGGCGGCCAGCAGGAACAGCGGCGCGGTGAGGAAGAAGCGCAGCGGCAGCGCGAACGGCGGCGCCTGTTCGAAGGAGAGGCCGGCTTGCAGGCTCATCGCGCGGACCGCTTTACCGGTTTTCGCCGGCCGGGCGGATCAGGATGACGTAGCTGCCGTCGGCTTCCATCCGCGTGGCGTGGCGATAGCCGCGTTCGGCGAGCAGCGGGTACAGCGGAAACGGCTCGCGGTGCAGCAGCAGCCGGATCGACTGGCCGGGGCGCAAAAGGTCCAGCGTTTGCAACACCTTTTCCATCGGCTCCGGCGGTTCCAGCCCGCGCGCGTCGACGAGAATTTCCTGGGTCGGGATGGACATCGGATCGCTACGGCGCCGCGTCCTGTACGGGCATGGCTTCCATGGAACGGACCACCTCGTCGCGCGCGGCGGCCAGCACCTGATCGGACATGGGATAGAGCATGTTCTCCTCCTTCAGGTTGTGCTGCTGCATCAGCATGTTGAGCGTTTCCGACAGCCCGAGGTAGCGGTCGTGATCGGCGTTGGCCACGGCGATCGCCATTTCCTGCAGCAGGCCGCGCATCTGCGCGTGCTCCGTCCGCATGACCCCGGTCGGCCCCGAACTCATGCCGGTGCGGGCCTCGAAGGCGGGAAACAGCACGTCCTCCTCCATCGCCAGATGGTGCGCCATCGCCTTCTGAAAGCGCTCGAACAGGCCGCGCGCGCTGTCCCAGTTTTTTTGCGCCACGGCGTCTTCGGCTGAGGCGAACAAATCGTCGCAGGCGCGGTGGTCAGTGCCCATAAAATCCACAATCGTGCGCATCGCTACCCCCCGTGTTTACTGAGATCGCAGTGTAACAGGACAAGCAAACCTTAAAATCACCTTGATGTTTTATCTACATGTTGTATGGTTGATTGGTGGTTAACACAAAATGTAGATAAACAAGGAGATGACGATGGTGGACGTTGGGATGGGTAGCGTGGTGTCGATGTTGCCGCGCGAGGTGGTCAAGCGCGACGGCCAGCGGGTGGCATTCGATGCGGGGAAGATCCGCTCGGCGCTGCTGCGCGCGGGACAGGCGAGCGGCGAATTTGGCGAGGCGGAGGCGGACTTGCTGACCGCCCAGGTGGCGAAGGTGCTGATCCACAGCTTCCGCGGTGCGCCCCCGG
>JAHJNP010000124.1 GCA_018820745.1 Gammaproteobacteria bacterium | reverse complement strand
CGATTCCTCGACCTGCGCGGCGAGTTCGCGCGTCGGCACCAGGATCGGGCAGCGCGGGCGGCCGGGCTTCTGCGCCTGCGCGGCGCGCGTCGACAGGTGATGCAGGATCGGCAGGGTGAAGCCGGCGGTCTTGCCGGTGCCGGTCTGCGCCGCGGCGAGCAGGTCGCCGCCCTGCAGTACCTGCGGGATCGCCTGTGCCTGGATCGGGGTGGGCGTGGTGTAGCCGGCATCGGCAATCGCACGCATGATGGGTTCGGCCAGCCCGAGCTCATTAAAGCCCGGGGTGGCAAGGGTCGTTTCGGTAGTCATATATTTTTCCTGCGACGGCCTGTCACGTTTGCAGTGACACCAATCGAGGCAGACGAATAGGGGATCGTGAGATCGGGGTAAAAGAACCGCGCACCGATTGGCAGGGTGCGGGAGGCCGCACTATACCGGCTGCGGCCTGACGCGGCAATGCTTTTTGCGGCGCCGGGCTAGCCGCCGACCAGGCCTTTCTCGATCGCGTAGCTGGTCAGCATCGAGGCGTTGTGCAGGTCGAGCTTCTTCATCAGGTTGGAACGGTGCTTTTCGACGGTCTTGATGCTGAGGCAGAGGTAATCGGAAATGTAGCGGTTCGGGTGCCCTTCCGCGACCAGTTTGAGCACTTCGCGCTCGCGATGCGTCAGCGTGTCCCAGACACTGGCGGCGGTGCTGTCCTTGCCGCTGCCGAGGTAGCCGTTGATGACCTTGCCCGCGACGTCCGGGCTCAGGTAGGTCTTGCCGTTCAGCACGCTGCGGATGGCGACGTGCAGCTCGTCGTAGGTCGCATCCTTGAGGATGTAGCCGTCGGCGCCGGCGCGCAGGCTCGCATGGATGTATTCCTCGGTCTTGTGGATGGTGAGCACCAGGACGCGGGTTTGCGGATTGCGCCGCTTGATGTCGATCAAGGCCTCGATGCCGTTCATGCCCGGCATGGAAATGTCCAGCAGGACCAGGTTGGGTGCCAGCGGCCCGATGGCGCGGATGGCATCGTGGCCGTTGTCCGCCTCGCCGACGATCTCGATGTCGGGATCCTGGGACAGCAGCGACCGCAGGCCTGCCCGGAGCAGGGTGTGATCCTCGACGATGTAAATGCGCTGTTTCTCACCCATGATTTCTCCCGCATGCCGCCTGCAAGTTGAACTGTAGATCCGGCCCGGCGCCGCGTCCAGTGCCTGCCTGCGGCTAGCGCAATGCCGGTATGAACACCCACTCCGAGTACTTCGTCCTGCCCTCGAAATCCTTGTCCGCGAGCCGGAAGCCGGCCTGTTTCAGGGGCGCATCCTGCGACCGGCTGTACACCCCGTATATCTCGCCGCCGGGTCCGGTAACCAGGCCCCACTCCGCCTTGCCCGTCATCGGGTCAAGGTAGATTTTCCTGAGATAGCGCCTGACACCCGGATGACGAGGATCCTTCAGCAATTCCTCCAGTTGCAGCGGATAGCGTCTGGCCTTGCCCGGCGTGTTCGCGTAATACTGAGCGATGGCACGACGGAACTGGGCGCCGGCAAACAGCAGCTCCTGCTCCTTTTCCCGCTGCTGCGCGGTGTGCCAGACCTCCCCTGCGCCGGCGAGGGCCACGCCCATCATGGCGACCAGTATCAGCAGGCCGATGTAGCCGAATCCCCGCATGCGGGTGGGAACGGTGCGGATTTCGTGCCGGCCAGTCATGCTGTCGCCTACCAGTCCAGATACGCCGAGCCGTCGCGGGCCGTGCCCTCGGCGCCGCTTTTGACGTCGTACACGCCGCCCATTTCCGGCTGCGGCGGGGGAACAATGATCCAGGTCAGATTGCTTTCCGTGATGGGGTCGGCCGGAACGCTGCGCAGATACTTGCTGTCGACCAGCTCGGCGAGCGCGTCGGGATATTTGCCCTTGTCGCCGTAATATTTGTCCAGAGTTTGCCGCAGCAGGGTCAGGTTGGCCTGCAGCACCGCCTCCCTGGACTTCTCCAGACTGGCGAAATAGCGCGGCACCGCCAGGGTCAGCAGGGTCGCGATCACCGCCATCACCACCAGCAGCTCGATCAGGGTGAAACCGGATGCTTGCCGTCGCTTGCTCATGTCAGCTCACCAGTAGCGGTAGGGGATCCCGTTCAAGCCGATGCCGGGCGCCAGCGAATACACGTCATACACGTCCTCGCCCGCCTGCGGCACGTCATGGCTGCTGGCGTAGCTGCGCTGGCCCCAGGTTTCCTCATCCGGTCGCGCCGGGTCGGAAAACAGCGGGTCGCGCGGAATGCGGCGCAGGAAATATAGCCTGGTATTGCGGTCCGGACTGCTTGCGTCAGGTACCCCCTCGACCAGAACATTGAGGGATTCCGGATAGGCAGAGTTCATCAGCGAATGGGCGATCCGCCCCTCTTCCACCGCCTGCATGTAGGCGTCCAGCGCGGAGCGTATCTCGCGCAATGCCAGCCGCAGCTCCTGCTCCTTGCTGCGTTTCACCACCACTTCCGCCAGCGGAAACGCCAGTGTCGACAACAGGGCGACAATCGCGACCGTCACCATCAGTTCGATCAGGGTGAATCCCATCGGGGGATGGCTGCGCGTGCTCATGGCGCCACCGTGATGAGGTGCGGTTGCGGCAGGGCGACGGCCAGCTCTTCGCCGGCGGGGTCGACCGCGGTCATGCGGCCGACGAGGATCTGCGATTGCGGACGGGCCGCCGCCGCCTCGAATACCAGGGTGACAATGCTCGCTGTCCCGCTCACGCCCTCGGGTGCCGTGTCGGACGCCTCCACCAGGATCTGTCCGCTGGTCTGATCGATGGTTTTCGAGAACGTGGAGGACGTGTCGTTCTGCCTGAAGAACCCGCCTTCCACGACGTCGATCGCCTTGAACACGTCAGGGTCGTAACTCACCAGCAGTTCCGTGCCGTTCATTGCCTGCGCCGACTGCGCGTTCAGGGTCAGCCTGATCGTCTCGCCTGGCTTGGCTTGGCGCGGGCCTTGCCAGGTCAGCGCGACCACCCCGCTTGCGGGCAAGCCCTGCGGGGCCGGCGCAACATCCCTGCGCGCCGGTACCGGGGTGCGCGGGCGCGCGACAGGCGTCGCCGCAGCGGTAGTGCTGACGGCCACGCTTCCCAGCGGTTTCATGTTGAACAGCGAATCGCGCAGACCGGACTCGGTGCCGGACCAGTACTCGACTTCGCGGGCTTCCTGGAGCCGAGCGCTGCCCACGATGCGCGGGGTGATGGACAGCACGATCTCGGTCTTCGAGTTGTCGTCCTTGTGGCTGGAGAACAGGCGCCCGATCACCGGAATCTGGCCGAGGCCGGGGATCTTGCTGGCGACTTTGCGGTCCTCGTCGCTGATCAGGCCGGCCAGGATCTGCGTCTCCCCGTCCTTCAGGCGCAGCACGGTGGACGCGTTGCGCGTCCCCACCTCATAGGCCAGCGTGCCGGATTGCACGTTGGGTACTTCCCGGATGATGGAACTGACATCCAGGCTCACCTTGATCACCACCTCGCGGTCGAGGTGGATGTCGGGTTCCACCTCCAGCTTCAGCCCCACGTCAAGGTACTGCACGCTGCCGGTGATGACCGGGGTTCCGGTCGAGACCGGCGTCACCGCATTGGTGATCACCGGCACCCGGCTGCCGATCATGACTTTGGCCTTTTCGCGGTTGCGCACCCGGATGCGCGGGCTGGCGAGGACATTGGTATCGCTGTCCTCCAGCTTGAGGTTAAGGGTGGCGCTCAGCGAGCTGACCAGCAGCCCGCCGGATGACAGACCCCGCAGCTGGCTCAGCGTTTCGACGCTGTCCGGGGTGGCGACCGTGAAGGATTCCGGATACTTGATCCCGAGCTGGCTGGCCCGCGTGCGGGTGATTTCCAGCACCTCGACTTCCAGCATCACCTCCGGCTCGGCGATGTCCTGGTCGGCGACCATTTTTTCCGCCAGCCGGATCGCCTCCGGGGTGTCGCGCATGACGATGGAATTGGTCTTCTCGTGGATGAAAATATCCCGGGTCTTCAGCAGCGTCTTGATCATGGTCAGCATCTGCTTGGGGTCGGCGTTGGTCAGGTGGAAGCTCCTGATCTTGAGGTCCTGGTAGTCCTTGAGCTTGGCCGGGGTGCCCGGGTAGATGAACACCGTGTTGTCGCCGATGACCTTTTTCTCCAGCTGGTTTTGCAGCAGGATCAGGTCGATGGTGTCTTCCACCGACACCCCCGTGACGAAAATCGAAGTCTTCAGATCGGGCCTGACATCCCTGTCCAGCAGCACGTTGATGCCGCTGGTGCGCGACAGCGCCTCGAACACCATTTTCAGGTTGGCGTCGCGAAACTGCAGCGTGACCGGCCGGGTGAACCGCTCCCCGAGCGCGGGCTCGGCCAGCCGCTGCTTCGCCTCGCGTTCCCCGATCCGCCGCTGCAGCAGCAGGGCCTTGCCGTTTTTCGGGTTTTCCAGCAGCACCGGCTTGATCGCTGCCCGGGCAGCACCGGTGTCGCCGTCTTTCAGCCGGCTTTCCGCTTCGGCCAGCGCGGCGTCGTGGCGCCGGTCCATTTCCAGCGCCTCGAGGCCGAGCCTGGCCCGGCTGTTGTCGGGATCGATCGCGAGGACGCGCGCGTAGATTGCCTGCGCCGCGCTCGCGCGGCCGGCTGCCTGCTCGCTGGCGGCGGCAGCAAGCATCCGGTTCACGGTCTGCTCGCGGCTGCGCAGCAGGTCGGCACGATAGGTCAGGTTATCGGGCGCGGCCTGGCTCGCCTGCGTCAGCTTCGCCAGGCCCGCCTCGACCTGCCCCTCCGCCATCAGCGCCAGGCCGTCGCGATGCAACTGCTGGCCGGCGCACCCTGCCAGCAGGGCCGCGACCAGCACGAGCCACGCCGGGCGCGCCCTGCCCCATCCGGGCCGTTGAAAGCGGACTCGCACGGGCTTCATGACCGCTCCCCGGTGCTGATCGTCTGTTTGATGTTGAGCGGCAGATAGGTCAGCTCCAGGCTCCCGCCTGCCAGGCCTTCCACGCGATAGGTGTTATCGATCACATCGCCTGCGGATACGGTGTAGATCCGATCGCCCCTGACCAGCAGGATGATCTGCGTTTCGCCCTCCTCGTAACGGCCGAAAAAGCTGAACGGCATCGGCGGCGCCGTGGGCGGCGGTGGCGGTACGTACCTCGGCGGTGCCGGCGGGGGGGGAGGTGGCGGCACGTACCAGGAAATGGCGCCGAACAGGTTGCCGGTCGCCGCCGCGGCTTCCGCATCTGACCGGCTTAGGCGTTCCAGTTCGACGCGCAACCGGAGCGCCGGCGATGTGGGTTCGGGCTGCCGCATCGCCAGCCTTTGCGGCGGCTCGCCGGACTGCGCCGGCGGCGGCCCGGTCTGCTGCCCCTCGTCGGATGCGACCGACAGGACCATCGCCGCGGCCATCGCCCCGACCAGGGCCCGCTGAAGCCAGGGCCGCGTCTTCATGTCGCCTGCCCCAGATAAAGCACCAGCCTGATTCTGGCGTCGATCAGCGGATCGCCGACCTTCTGCCGCTCGAACTGCACCTGTTCCAGTGAAACGATCGGCAGCGCCGCGCCGGTGGCGGTCAGGAAGCGGCGGATCTGCCGGTATTCGCCCCTGACCGGCAGCGTCATCTGCAAGCGGGTCAGCTGGCCGACCGTGTCGCGGGTCGGCTTGTACTCGCCCTGATCGAGGCTGAGCCCGCAGTCCTGGGCGATGGTCGCAATCCTGCCGATCCAGTCGGGCGAACTCGCTTCGTCGGGAAACACCCGATAAAACGCGACAAGCTGTTCCGCCGGCGGGCGCTCGTTCGAATTCAGCCGCCGCCCGGCCTGCGCAATCCGCTGCTGCAGCGAGGCCGCACTGTGGCGCACTTCGTCCAGGCGCTGCTGCGCGGGCAGCACTGCGGAAAGCTGGAAACTCGCCGCCATCACCCATCCCCCGATCCCAAGCATCCCCGGCAGGCCGAGCCGGCGCAGACGGCGCCCGAACGCGCGCGTCAGCCGGGCCGTCATGGCGCCTCCACCTTCCAGACGGCGAGCAGGGAAAAGCGCACCGGCTTCTGCGGATCGTCCTGCCGGATCTGGTGGTTCTGCAGGTGCACGCTGCCGAACACCTCGCGCGCCCCGAGTTGCCGGATGTATTCCAGCATGGCGGCGAAGTTCTTCGCCTCCCCGCTGATCCTGACCGTGCCCTTCTGGATGTCGGGTTCCATCGACAGCAGGGCGACGGTTTCGCCGCCCGCCGACTCCACCGCCCGGAACAGCGTGTCCCAGGGCAGCGAAAGCTGGCGCAGCACCTGGTTGGCATGCTGCACCTCCAGCGCCTGCTCGCGTGCAGCCTGCGCGCTGACGGGCTGCAGCGCGCGTGCGCGGTGGCCCGCCTGGCGCGCGTCGTGCGCCACCCTGTCCTCCCACTGGTCGATGCGCTGGCCCAGTTCGTAATAATGGCTCGCCAGCAGGGCAAGCGCCGCCACGGCCGAGACCAGCACCCCGAGTCCGAGCCAGGGGACCGGTCGGGTGCTGCGCTGGTAATCGAGCCGGAGGGCACGCATCGTCGTCACCCTTCCATCGCCGCGAGGGTGCGCTGGCCATCCGCCGGCGCACCGCGCCGATCCGGCGCCGCCAGCAGATGGAACTGCCAGCGGTCGGTTTCCGGCAGCTTGACCTCATCCTGCCCGGACGCCCACAGGAACACGTCGCGCGCCGCCGCCCCGGGGTCGGCCAGGTAGGCCTCGCGCGCCAGCAGCAGCGCCAGTTCCACGCGCCAGCCGGGGCCGATCCGCATGCTGCGGATGCGCGCCCAGCGCCCGTCCTGCAGCAGTGCGAGGCACAGGCTGCCCGGTTCCAGCAGCGCCAGCCAGGCGTGCCGGCCCTGCAGGCGCCGCCGGTGCGCGTTGCAGACCGCCATCAGGCTGGGCTGGATCGAGTCGAGCCGCACCCCGGCTGCGGCAAACGTCGCGCGCAGCGCGTCCAGCAGCCGGGCATCCACCGCACTAGCCAGCATCGGCTCACCGTTGCGGCCGGGACTGACGCGCAGCGCCCACTGCGCCGCCGCTTCGCCGTGCACCCGCTCGAAGAAATG
>JAHJNP010000123.1 GCA_018820745.1 Gammaproteobacteria bacterium | reverse complement strand
GTCGACGACCACCCGCTGTTTCGCAAAGGCGTGATCCAGCTGATACAGGCCGACCCCGAATTCAAATTCGTCGGCGAGGCCCCCAGCGGCATGGAGGGCATTGCACTCGCCCGCCGCCTGCAGCCGGACATGATCCTGCTCGACCTGAACATGAAGGACATGAACGGCGTCGAAGTGCTAAAAACGCTGAAGGACGACGGCCTCGATTCGCGCATCATCATGCTGACCGTGTCGGATCATGCGGAAGACCTGATGGCCGCGCTGCAGGCCGGCGCCGACGGCTACCTGCTGAAGGACATGGAGCCGGAAGACCTGATGCAGCAACTGGGCGAGGCGGCGCGCGGCAAGATCACCATCAGCGAGCGCCTGACGCAATTGCTGGTGGCTTCGCTGCGCGAAAAGGATCGTCCCACCAGCCTCGCCGAGGCCGGGCTGACCGAACAGGAACGCCGCATCCTCGACCACCTGATCGACGGCAAGAGCAACAAGCTGATCGCCCGCGACATGAACATCGCCGAGGGCACGGTGAAGGTCCACGTCAAGCACCTGCTGAAAAAGCTCAACCTGCGCTCGCGGGTGGAGGCGGCGGTGTGGGCCGACCGCTGCCGGCGCCAGGCCAAGCCCTGACATTCGCGAGGGCGTGCCAGCCGGGTTTCCCGGCGTCGACTATCTTGAATAGCAGATCCGTTCAAACAAGGAGCACGACATGGCAGTGGGCGAAATTTGCAACCGGGAAGTGGTGATCGCGGAGAAGGCGCTTTCGGTGGTGGACGCAGCGCAGCTGATGCGCAAGCACCACGTCGGCGACCTGGTGGTAGTCGAGGAAAAGGCCGGCCGCAGGCATCCCGTCGGCATCGTCACCGACCGTGACATCGTGGTGGAAGTGGTCGCGGCCGGGGTGAATCCGGATGCGCTCAAGGTGGGCGACATCATGGGCCCGGAAGTGGCGACGGTGCGCGAAGGCGAAGGCCTGTTCGAGGCGCTACGCCACATGCGCGACAAGGGCGTGCGGCGCATGCCGGTGGTCGATCGCGAAGGCGGCCTGGTCGGCATCCTTACCCTGGACGACCTGCTAAGTCTGCTGGCCGAGGAAATGACCGAACTGGCGAAGCTGGTGTCGCACGAGCGGCAGCGCGAAGCTGCTGCGCGCATATAAGTGCTTGATCCCCAAGCTGCCCTGGCCGACGTTTGGGGCCGACGTTTGGGGCCGACGTCCGGGTAGCCTTGCGTCGCACCGCTACTGCGGGGGCGCTGCCAACGCAGCGCTGACGATGGTCTGCGCTTCTTCCTGGATGCGATGCAGGTGGTCCATGCCCCGGAAACTCTCCGCATAGATCTTGTAGATATTCTCGGTGCCGGATGGACGCGCCGCAAACCAGCCGCTCTCTGCGACCACCTTCAAACCACCGAGGGGTGCGCCGTTGCCCGGCGCCTGGGTGAGGATGGACTGGATTTTTTCGCCGGCCAGCTCGGCAGACAGCACTTGCTGGGGCGAAAGCCGTGCCAGTTTTCGTTTTTGCGCCGGGGTCGCGGGCGCCTCGATCCGATCGTAAACCGGATCGCCGAACTCGCGCGCCAGGTCAAGGTAGATTTCGCCGGGGTCGCGACCCATTCGCGCGGTGATCTCCGCCGACAGCAATGCCGGGATGATGCCGTCTTTGTCCGTCGTCCAGACGCTGCCATCCATCCGCACAAACGAGGCGCCCGCACTCTCTTCCCCGCCAAATCCCAGCGAGCCGTCGTGCAGGCCGTCCACAAACCACTTGAATCCGACCGGCACCTCATAGAGCGTGCGGCCAAGCTTCGCCGCGACGCGATCGATCATCTGGCTGCTGACCACCGTCTTGCCGACCGCTGCATCCTGGCGCCACCCCGGTCGATGCTGGAACAGGTAGTCGATGGCGACCGCCAGGTAATGGTTGGGCGGCAGCAAGCCCGCGTTTTTGGTGACGATCCCATGCCGGTCGTGGTCGGGGTCGCAGGCGAAGGCGATGTCGAACCGTTCCTTGAGACCGATCAGGCTTTGCATCGCGTGGGACGAGGAGGGGTCCATGCGAATCTGGCCGTCCCAATCGACCGTCATGAAACGGAAGGTCGGGTCGACGGCTTCATTCACCACCGTGAGGTTCAAGCCATAGCGCTCGGCAATCGGGCCCCAGTAGTGCACGCCGGCGCCCCCCAGCGGATCCACGCCCATGCGGATGTCCGCGCCGCGTATCGCCTCCATGTCGAGCACGTTGCCGAGATCGGCAACGTAAGTGTTGATGAAATCGTGCCGGTGCGTGGTCGCGGCACGCCGGGCCTGTTCGAGCGACGTCCTTTTCACCCCCTTCAGGCTGCTTTCCAGCAGCACATTGGCGTGGGCTTCGATCCGTCCCGTGATGTCCTTGTCAGCAGGCCCGCCATTGGGCGGGTTGTACTTGAAGCCGCCGCTGTCGGGCGGATTGTGCGAGGGCGTGATGACGATGCCGTCCGCCAGCCCGGCCAGGCGATCGCGGTTGTAAACCAGTATGGCGTGGGAAATCGCAGGGGTCGGGGTGTACTCGTCCCTGTCTGCGAGCATGACGTCCACGCCGTTGGCCGCCAGCACCTCGAGCGCGCTGGCAAACGCCGGCTCTGAAAGCGCGTGCGTGTCGATCCCCAGAAACAGCGGGCCATCGATGCCCTGCTGCTTGCGGTAATCGCAGATGGCCTGGCTGATGGCCAGCACATGCCATTCGTTGAAGCTGTTGTCGAACGCGGAACCGCGATGCCCCGAGGTGCCGAATGCGACCCGTTGCGCGGGCACCGCAGGGTCGGGCCTGTTGCTGAAGTAGGCGGTGACGAGTCTGGGCACATTGACCAGCGACGCGGCCTCGGCGAGCTTGCCCGCCTGTGGATTGGTTTTCATTTCCATGAGATATCAGCCTTGTTCAGTGTCCGGAGCAGCGGGAAAACCCGCCAGCAGGGCCCTGGCCCGCATGCAGACGTTGTCGACGGTAAAACCATATTCGCGCAACAATACCCCGGCCGGCGCGGAAGCGCCGAAGCGCTCCACGCCGAGCATGTCGCCCTGCGCGCCGATATAGCGCTCCCAGCCTTGCGGCACGCCCAGTTCGACCGCGAGCCGCGCGCCGACCGAGGGCGGCAACACCGCATCGCGCTCGGCTTGCGGCAAGGCCTCGAACAGCTCCCAGCTCGGCATCGAGACGCAGCGCACGGCGATGCCTTGCGCGTGCAAGCGTTCTGCCGCCGCCACGATCAGGCCGACTTCGGAGCCGCTGGCGAGCAGGATCAATTCGGGTTTTCCGTTCGCCGCATCGCTCAACACATAGGCGCCTCGGCGTAACCCGTCCGCCGTGGCGTAACGGCTGCGATCGAGCGTGGCAACATTCTGCCGCGTCAGGGCCAGCAGCACCGGGCGGCCGCGCGATTCCAGCGCGACCCGCCAGGCGACCGCGGTTTCATTGGCGTCGCCGGGGCGGATCATGATGAGGTTCGGAATCGCGCGCAGGCTCGCCAGTTGCTCCACCGGTTGATGGGTGGGGCCGTCTTCGCCGACGGCGAGGCTGTCGTGGGTGAACACGTGCACGACGTGCAGCCCCATCAGTGCCGCCAGCCGGATCGACGGGCGCATGTAGTCGGAGAAGATCAGAAAGGTGGCGCCATACGGAATAAAGCCGCCGTGAGCGGCGAGTCCGTTGACGATGGCGCCCATCGCATGTTCGCGCACGCCGAAATGCAGGTTGCGCCCGGCATGGCTCCAGCCGCCGCCGGAGCCTTGCGGGTCCGCATTTTCCGCCGGCGGCGGATTGAAATCCCCCAGGCCTTTCAAGGCCGTTTTCGTCGACGGGTCGAGGTCGGCCGAGCCGCCGGCCAGCGCCGGCAGTTTGGGCGCAATGGCATTCATCACCTTGCCCGAAGCCTCGCGCGTGGCGAGGCCCACGGCATTGGCGTCAAATACCGGAATGTCCGCATCCCATCCCGGCGGCAGCCCGCCGCCCAGGCGGCACCGAAGCTCGTCGGCCAGATCCGGAAACGCCTTGGCATAGGCACCCAGCGACATGTTCCACGCCGCCTCGTCCTGTGCACCGCGCGGCACCAGCTTCCGGAAATGCGCCAGCGCCGCGTCCGGTATCAGGAAGTCCGGCTCAATCGGCCAGCCCAGTGCCTGCTTGGTTTTGCGCACGTCGTCCACGCCAAGCGGCGAGCCGTGCGCCTTGAAACTGTCCTGTTCGGGCGAGCCGTAGCCAATATGGGTGCGCACCAGGATCAGCGACGGCCTTTCGGTTTCCGTGCGTGCAGCGGCCAGCGCGGCGTCGATCGCGGCAAGGTCGTTGCCGTCCGCCACCGATACGGTGTGCCAGCCATAGGCCTCGAAGCGCCGCGCGCGATTCTCGGAAAAGGTGATGCTGGTGCCGGCGGCCAGGGTGACGGCGTTGTCGTCGTAGAGGCACGTGAGCTTGCCGAGCTTGAGATGGCCGGCCAGCGAGGCCGCTTCGGAAGCCACGCCCTCCATCAGATCGCCATCGCTGACGATGGCATACGTATGGTGATCGATGAGCGCATGGCCGGGCCGGTTGTAGCGTGCCCCGAGTTGCGCCTCCGCCATCGCCATGCCGACCGCATTGCCGAAGCCTTGCCCCAGCGGTCCGGTGGTGGTTTCCACCCCCGGCGTGTGTCCGCGCTCGGGATGTCCGGGCGTCTTGCTGCCCCATTGACGGAACTGCCGGATATCGTCCAGCGCAAGGTCGTATCCGGTCAGGTGCAACAGACTGTAGAGCAGCGCCGAACCGTGTCCGGCGGAAAGCACGAAGCGGTCGCGATTGAACCAGTCCGGGTTGCGCGGGTTGACCTTGAGCCAGCGTGTCCACAGCACATAGGCCATCGGTGCGGCGCCGAGCGGCAGGCCCGGATGTCCGCTGTTGGCCTTTTGCACCATGTCCACCGACAGGAAACGCAGGGTGTTGATGCACTGCTGGTCGAGCTGTTGTTCGACGGTCATGGTTTGGTCCCTTTTGGCGGGAGGTTTCGACCGGGGCCTGCCGTTGCTGCGTGGCTTTCATGGAGGGCCTGCGGCCGCCTTCGGTGGTGCCGCTCGATATCCTTCCGCCTGAAGGATTGGCAGATGTGATGGCCACAACCCCGGTCATTCATGTCGTACTCCGCAATCGGCACGAACCCGGCCGGGTTGCGTGGCAGGCGGATCGAGGCAGCAAAGCGCTCAGAGCTTCGGTATGCGCAGCGTCCGGCTGATCATCAAGGAGCCGGACACTGCGAACATGAGCACGAGCGGGTGGAGTCGCCATGGACCGATCTCGATCGACCCAAACCAGAGACGGTCGCCGATCGCACCATAGCCGGCGGCGATGGCGATGACGATGACCAGCAGCAGGGCGCTGGGGATCGGCGTTCCCTCGAAATACTTCACCTTGTCGCTGCCTTGCGCCAGGGCCTCGGCGGTGATGTTGTAACGGGCCAGGCGGCTCACACCGCATGCCACGAAGTAGACCAGAATCGCACGGTCCCAGAGTCCGTCCATGCCGGCACCATAGGCGATGGCCGCCGGCGCAACGCCAAAGGAGATCACGTCGGCCAGGGAATCCAGCTCGCCGCCCAGCGCCGAGGTTTGCTGGCGCCAACGCGCAATGCGGCCATCGAAGACATCGAGTACAAACGCCAGTGGAATCAGGGCGCAGGCAAACAACAGGTGCTGCACGTCCTGACTCTGCAAATAGCGCATCACAGCAAATATCGCACTGACGCCGCAGGCTGCATTTCCCAGCGTAACCCAGTCCGCGAGATGGAAACTGCGGATCATCGAGAGATGCTTGCCTGGCTTCATGACGCGGGATCTCGTCGTCGCTGACGTGCAGAGAGCACTCGGCCATTCGTGTTCGTGTCGCTCGGCATCGAACCGCGCTCAAAGCCGCTCGGGTAGCTGGGCACGCAAGGCCTCGGGTCGCAGCGCCGTGTAGTCCTTGTCAATCTCCAGGGACACCCGTGAACTGAGCGGCGCGCCGAAATTCGCGCGCAGCCGGCCGAGAAACGCGGGCGCCGCGACGACCACGAGACGCTCGAAGGCATTGTCCGCGCGCCCTTGTTCAAGCCGGTCCGCAATCAACTTGGCGAAACGAATCTGCTCCTGTTCCTTGGGCTCGACCTCGACCGCCATCGCATGGCGTCCCTCTCCCTGGCTGTCGAAGCTGCGGCCCGGACGGTCGCTGGTGAGCGTCATCTCTTTCGCGCGTGCCTCGGGGTTGTCAAAGGTCTCGATCTCGGTCAAAGGCGCCGTCGGCGAGTCCGCGGCAAATAGCGTAGCGTTGCCGCTGTTCGCGGCGAGAATCCAGATTTTGGTCATGATGGTTGTCCTGAAATTTTCACTCGGGTGAGTGAGCGCTATTCTCGAGAAACCGATTTGAAAAGGTATTTCTCACATGAGGCGTCACTCATTTCATGCTAGATCAAGTGTGGCAATGAGCCACCCGTCGACCGAGGCTATGCACGGCTGCGTCGCCGGCTCGCTACGACCCCGGCTGCGACGCCGGCGTCAAGTACGCCGCCGACGATGGAATGGGTGGTGGAGACCGGCGCCCCGGCGAGCAGGGGCGCGACCATCTAGGCGTAATTGATTTCGCCGCCGCGCATGGCAATGAACAGGATGATTCCCATCAGGAAAAATAAGGCAGTGCCCAGCCGGAACATTTCTCGTCGTCCCTTATTGGCGGCTTGTTCCGGCATCAAGAGTCTTTCGAGTTCCATGCTGCAATGGGTTTCCGCTTATTTGAATTAATCCGAATGTAACAAATGCCGAGAAAAAGACGCCTTGACGAGGGCGGGAATCCCTTCTCAGCCTTGATCAGGTGGCTGCTGGCCGCTTCAGGGGAAACGCTTCGGTTTGGGCTCAATGCCCATGGCGATGATGGATATCCGGAAAATGTGGATGCTTGTGGGTGATGACTGCATGCCGATGGGGATGGCTGTGCGGCTCGCTGCCATCCCAGTTGAAATCGTGTTCGTGCTGGTGATGCGCGTCGTGTACGTGTGGGTGGGTGTGCTCGAGCGGCTCATGCGTGTGCACGTGCTCGTGGTGTTCGGTCAGATGCAGCCAGACTCCCGCACCCATGAGTCCGGCTGCCAGCCAGAACGGAGCAGGCGTCGGTTCACCCAGCAGCAGAATGGCGATGGCTGCGCCGATGAAAGGTGCGGTGGAGAAATAGGCGCCGGTGCGGGCGGTGCCTAGACCACGCAGCGCCCGCACAAAAAGAACCAGGCTCAAGCCATAGCCCACCAGGCCCACCGCCAAGGCTGCGCCTGCGGTAGGCCAGGCAGACACGGATGCCCCCAGTAACAAGGCGAGGCTGGTGTTGACCACGCCGGCCGTCCAGCCCTTTGCTCCGGCAATGAACAAGGCGTCCGAACCGGAAACCCGGCGCGTCAGGTTGTTGTCGATGGCCCAGCACAGACAGGCGGCGGCGATGGCCAGGGGGCCGATCCAGTCCGGCGCCCCGCTGCCGGCGGCGGGCCAGGCGAGCACCGCACCGCCCGCGACGATGAGCAGCATGCCGAGCACGATGCGGCGGTCGGCGTTTTCCTTGAAGATCACCCAGGCCAGCACGGCCGTGAACACCGCCTCCAGATTGAGCATGAGGGAGGCAGCGCCCGCATCGGTATGGGTGAGGCCGAATACCAGCAGGACCGGCCCCAGCAACCCGCCGAAGACGATGGCAGCCGCAAGCCAGCGCCATTCCCCGCGTGCCAGCCCGCTCGGTTTCCAGCTGCGATCCCGCAGCAGGCGGATCGCAGCCAGACCGAGCCCGCTGCCCAGGTAGAGCAGCCCGGCCAGCAGCAAGGTCGGCAACTCGCCCACCAGCAGCTTGACCAGCGGCGTGCTGCCGCCGAACAGGGCGGCCGCAGCCAGGGCGGGCCAGATGGCCGAGCGCACATCTTTCAAAGGGGATGACATTGGGGCATCATAATTATTTGAGTTCGTAGGTCACGTTCCTGACCTCGTGCACCACGCCGCCGTATTTCGGCCTGCGGTCGCGGCCCGTGCCAGCGAAAGGTGTACTTGTGTGCATTGGTCTGGGCCGGTAGTTCTTATTTCGGCCGGTAAAGCTTCTCGTAAAAACCACTCACGTTGACTTTGACCGTAACCGGTTTATCGCCGCGGTTGCGCCAATACCAGCCGTGTGTTCCGTCAAACGGCGCGACAAAAATCCCCTGAGCGCGAGTGTGCTGCCTGGCTTTCGAGTAACTGGTGAATTCGTCGCCCGCATTGGGCCGCTCGCCGTGCATGTCGAAGTTGACCTTGCCGCCTTCGGCTGCCCAGGCAAATACGAATTGTTCGCCCTTGCGCATGGAAGCCTTGATTTCAGAGCCCTCGCCGGGTTGAAGTGTCAGCGACATTTGGTCGCTACGGAACGGTACTTCGCTTTCTGCCACGGTGGCTACTGGTATTTTCACAACGGGTGCGAGCGCAGCCGTATTCCTGGGTGGCGTAACGGCGGAAGCGACCGGAAGAAGGGCCGATGGGGTCTCGCCGCTGTTGGTGCTCAGTGTTGTCAGCCCCAGCGCCATCCCGATCCCGGTGGGGTCGATGCCATGCTCGGCCGGCAGCACGATGGTGATCAGGATGGCGCCTGCGGCGATCAAGGCCACGCCTGTGGCCTTGATCAGTTGGGGTAACGTTGGATGCGGGTAAGTGTTGAATGAAGACATATTGAATCCTTAATCAGATATTGAAGTAGCTGGTCATTTGATGACCCATCAGGACGAATCCTGCGGCCATCAAAGCGACATTGGCAGCGAATGCCTGGCGTCCGAATGCATCGGTGCGCCGCCAGAAGCCCATGGCAATCAGGATCGCAGTCAGCGCGAGCAACTGCCCAAGCTCGACCCCGACGTTGAATGCAAAGATGTTCGCGACCAGTCCGTCCTGCGACAGCGTGAACTCCTGCAGCTTGGTTGCGAGGCCGAAACCGTGGAAAAAGCCAAAGATCAGGACTGCGGCCTTGGTGTTGGGTTGAAAGCCCAACACCCGCTTGAACCCGCCCAGATTGTCGAGCGCCTTGTACACGACCGAGAGGCCGATGATGGCGTCGACAAGGTAGGGGTTCAGATGTGTGCCGCTGAGGACGCCATACAGCAGGGTCACGCTATGGCCGATGGCGAATAACGTGACGTAGGTTCCGACCTCACGCATCCGGTACAGGAAAAAAATCACGCCAAACAGGAACAGCAGATGGTCATAACCCGTGACCATGTGCTTGGCGCCCAGGTAAATGAACGGGATCAGTTGCATGCCGCTGCTTTGTTCGATAAACAGCTTGTCGCCCTCCGCGACGCCATGGGCGAACGCGCTGGTCGCTATCAAGCTGAGCAATAAAAGGGCGGTGAAGGTGAGCCAGCGGACGCGCAAAGCGGCCTTGATCCGTTGCGGCGTGAAAGCCATAGTCGATGGTTTATTCATGTTCCAATTCCCAAATCAGGTGCGCGTCGATGAGCAGGCCGTAATAAGCCTGAAGGGCGGTGGCCTGTGCTTGCAGCGCATTGTTCATTGCGGTCGCCTGACGAATTCCGCTTCGCCAAGCGCATAGGCCCGCTGCATGAGTGCGGCGTTCCAACGGAACGATGGAAACCGGCGTGAAGCAGCGTTGGAGCAAACGCTCGCTGGTTCAGGCGCGCGCTAGAGGGGTGCGGTCGAGAAGCGGGGGCGTGCGGGTAAAGAAGACAGCGGGCGGATGCAAAATCCGTCCGCCGGATGGCATCAAGCCTGGTGTCGGGCCAGATTCCGGGAGGATGAAGGAGAGGACATGATGGCAGTGGCCATCATGATGCTCATCTTTGTTGTGGTCGTTATCCGTACTGTCGTTCGTGGCGTCGTGATTGGCATGCCCGGCATCGTGGTAGTCATGATCGTGGGCGTGTATGCCCAGGGCAGCCACGTTCTGCCCCATGTGCCCCTGCAGAGAAGCAGCCGCAGACCAGGCAAACTGGAGCGGAACGACGAGCATGATGATCAGGGCGATGAAGCGGCGCATGCGAGGCATTGTACTTACTTCGCCGATGCGGGCAAGGTGATCTGGAAGCAGGTCTTCTGGTCGCCGGATGTCACGGTGATCGAGCCGCCATGCGCGTCAACGATGGATTTGACGATAGCAAGCCCGAGTCCGGCGCCATCCCTTTTGCGTTGTCGCGATGGGTCGACGCGGTAGAAGCGGTCGAACAGTCTGGGAAGGTGCTCGACCGGAATTTCAGTGCCAGGGTTCTCTACAGAAACGGTGACTGTATCCCCGTTCCTGCCCAGGAATACCCGCACGGTATGGCCTGGCGGAGTGTGCCGGATGGCGTTCGATATGAGGTTACTGAGCGCACGCCGCAACATGAGCCGATCGCCCGAAACGGTAGCGGATCCTGTCTGGATAAGCGAAACAGCGTGCTCTTCAGCCCAGGCCTCAAAGTAATCAAACAAATCCTGAATTTCATTGGCCAGATTGACTTTTTCCACGCCCGGTTTGAGCAGGCGGTTGTCGGTCTGGGCAAGGTAGAGCATGTCGCCGACCATCTGGGCCATGCGCTCATACTCCTCCAGGCTGGAATAAAGAATTTCCTTGTACTCGTCCTTGCTGCGTGCACTGGAAAGCGCCACCTGGGTCTGGGTCATGAGGTTGGAAATGGGGGTGCGCAGTTCGTGCGCGATGTCGGAAGAGAACTCGGAGAGTCGCCGGAAGGAATCGTCCAGGCGGGCCAGCATGGCGTTAAAGGCGGTCGCGAGGGGCTTGAGTTCCGTAGGCAGGCCCGTAGCCGGCAGGCGCTCTGCCAAACGTTCGGCGGAAATGCCGGCCACCATGTGGGTGACCCGACGCAAGGGGGAAAGCCCCCAGCGGGTGGCGATCCAGCCCAGGCCGGCGGTGGCCAGGGCGGCCAAAGCGATGGCGAGGGCCAGCACTGACCGGAATTTGTCCATGAAGACAATATGGTGCTGGATGTTCAGTGCCACAGCCACCGTATAAGGCTTGCCATTTCCTGTGGTCATCGACACGGCCATGCCCCGGTAGCTTATCCCGGACTGTGTCCATTGGTGCAAGGTGCCGGCCGTGCACCCTGCGGGGTGGGCCTGGCAGTCATTCAGCAATGTTTGTGGAAAATCGGCGCCCGAGGAGGCGAACCAGATCTCGCCCGTCGCATCCGTCACCGCCACCGCGAGACCATGGTGGCCGACCAGGGCGTCATCCAGTTGTTGAGGGAGAAGATCCAGGTCATTCTGGCTAGTGGCGTGCTTGAATAAATTCTGGATGAGCTCCAGCTTGCCGTTGAGTTCGTGCCGATCGCCCTCCTCGAAATGGGCATCCACCACTTGCGTCAGGAAATAGCCTGTCGTCAGCAGAACCAGGGAGGCGGCCACTGCGAAAAGCAGGCTGATCCGGGCGGTCAGCGACAGGGGCTTCATGGTGCTTGGTCTTGCGGAGACGTTTCGAGAACGTAACCCATCCCCCGCACGGTATGGATGAGCTTGGATTCAAAGCCCTCGTCGATCTTGGCCCGAAGCCGGCGCACCGCCACGTCGATGACGTTGGTGTCGGAATCGAAATTCATGTCCCATACCTG
>JAHJNP010000122.1 GCA_018820745.1 Gammaproteobacteria bacterium | reverse complement strand
CAGGGCGGCATCGCGGCCACTTCGCGCCCCACCACCCACAGCGACCCGTTCTTCGTCGCCGAAGGCGTCGTCCACTATTGCGTCACCAACATGCCGGGCGCCGTCGCGCGCACCGCCACCGAGGCGCTCACCCACGCCACCCTGCCCTACGTGCAGGCGCTGGCGGCACAGGGCCTGGCCGCGCTGGATACCGATGCCGGGCTCAGGCAAGGCCTGCAGGTCAACGCCGGCGAAATCACCCACGCCGGGCTGGCGCAGGATCTGGGAATGGGCATGTAGGCGGGGCGCCCTCGCCCCGAATTTCGCACCATCACCGCCTCCACGGCATCGGCACAAGGCGGTCCTCCTACAACCTACAACAGCTCGGAACCCGTGGGAGCACCCGCAAGGGGTAGGCCGTGTTTGTAAGCCGCTAAAGCGGCAACAACCACGCACCGGCGTCCTCGCCGCGATTACGCACCCCCGCAACGCCCACGGCTTCGGCCCGAGAACGGGCCTCTTACCCCCCGCGGACCTGTACATTCATTCAGATTGATTCAGACGGCCGGCACCGTCAGCCACTCGTGTCCCGCCACGCTCAGGTCGGGCGCCAGACGGACCACCAGCGGCACCCCGGACGGAATCTCCACCCGCTCCATCGCCTCCGGCGTGAGCTGATCCAGATGCATCACCAGTCCGCGCAGCGTGTTGCCGTGGCTCACCACCAGCAGGCGGCGCCCCTCGCGCAGCCTCGGCAGCAGCACCTCGTGCCAGTACGGCAGGGTGCGACGCTGGCAATCGCGCAGGCTTTCGCTGGCAGGCAGGTCCCGGGGATCGAGCGTTGCGTACAGCGGATCGAAACGCGGATGGCGCGGGTCATCTTGATCCAGCGGCGGCGGCGGTTCATAGTAGCCGCGCCACCAGCGGCGCGAAGCCGCCTCGCCCCAGGTCGCAAAGATCTCCTGCTTGTGCATGCCCTGCAACGCGCCGTAATGCCGCTCGTTGAGGCGCCAGGTCGTGAACAGCGGCACCTCGGGCGTGCCCATCGCCGCCAGCAGCGCCTCGACCGTCTGACGGGTGCGCTGCAGCACCGAGCCATGCACCTCGTCGAACGCAAACCCCGCCTGCGCCAGCCGCCGTCCTGCCGCCGCCGCCTCGGCAAGGCCGACCTCGGTCAGCGGAATGTCGGTCCAGCCGGTAAAGCGGTCGGAGAGATTCCATTCGCTGTGCCCGTGGCGGAACAGCACCACCCATTCTGCCGGCGCGCTCATTCGGGGGACTCCGTCAACACTTCATGCAGATGGTGGCGGTCGGCCCAGGCCTCGAGATGCCAGCCCTGGCCGTCGAAATGAAACCAGTTGAGTGCGCAGTTGGGAATGACGAAATCGCGCGGCGTGTGCAATGGGCGCCCGGTCGCGCGGCGATACACCACATCCAGCACGCCGCTGTGGCTCACCGCAGCAATGGTCTGCCCGCTGTGATGCCGCACCAGCCAGTCGATGCCGTCGGCCACCCGTTCGGTAAACCGGCGCAGCGATTCGCCCGTCTCGAAGTCGTAACCCGGATCGCGCGCCACATAGTGCGCATACGCCGCCGGATGCAGCGCGGCCCCCTGCGCGGCAGTGATGCCCTGGAACAGCCCGTAATGCCGTTCGCGCAACTGCGGCAGCAGTTTCACCTCCTGGTCCTCGCGCTGCGCCAGCGCCTGCGCCGTTTCTACCGCCCGCACCAGATCGCTGCTGTAGATCGCGGCAAACCGCTGGTGCGCCGCATTGAACGCCATCGCCAGCGCCTGCGCCCGCCCGGTCTCGTTGAGCGGGACATCGGTATGCCCCTGGATCCGCTTCTCCACGTTCCAGTCGGTTTCGCCGTGGCGGATGATGCAGATGCGGGTGCCGATTGATTTGGGAAAGAGAGACATATCAATGTCATGCGATCTGAGCTATACACAAATCTAAATCTGACATAAAAAAACGGAATGACGTCTGTTTTAGCAAGCAAACAACACTTTTCACCGACCGCCTGCATGCAAGGGTGCGTCAACTTGACACGCCCTTTTATAAACGGATATATTTATCTACATATGCGAATCATCATCAAATTCGCATGTACTAATCGAGATCGAGTTTTCAATCACAAGGGAGGTGTGTATGGAAGCGACAACCTACAACTATAAGGTCGTCCGCCAGTTCGCCATCATGACGGTGGTATGGGGAATCGTCGGGATGCTGGTGGGGGTGATCCTGGCGGCGCAGCTGATCTGGCCGGATCTGACTTTTGGAATCGAGTGGCTTTCGTACGGACGTCTCCGGCCATTGCACACCAACGCGGTGATCTTCGCCTTCGGCGGTTCGGCGATGTTCGCGGTGTCGTACTACATCGTGCAGCGCACCTGCCAGGTGCGGCTATGGGCCGAGAAGCTGGCAGCGTTCACCTTCTGGGGCTGGACTGCGGTGATCGTGCTGGCCGCGATCACGCTGCCGCTGGGCTACACCAGCTCCAAGGAATACGCCGAGCTGGAATGGCCGATCGACCTGCTGATCACGGTGGTGTGGGTGTCCTACGCGCTGGTGTTCTTCGGCACCATCATCAAGCGCAAGGTCAAGCACATCTACGTGTCCAACTGGTTCTTCGGCGCCTACATCCTGGTGATCGCGATTCTGCATCTGGTGAACAGCGCCGAGCTCCCGGTGACGATGACCAAGTCGTACT
>JAHJNP010000431.1 GCA_018820745.1 Gammaproteobacteria bacterium | reverse complement strand
GAGCGCCTCGTAGACACCGAGCTGGCCGGCGTTGACGATGCCCATGTCCATTCCGGCCTGGATCGCGTGGTAGAGGAAGGCGGTGTGGATCGCCTCGCGCACCGCGTCGTTGCCGCGGAACGAGAAGCTCACGTTCGACACGCCGCCCGAAATGTGCGCGTGCGGCAGGTTCTGGCGGATCCAGCGGGTGGCTTCGATGAAGTCGACCGCGTAGTTGGCGTGCTCCTCGATGCCGGTGGCGACCGCGAAGATGTTGGGGTCGAAGATGATGTCTTCGGCCGGGAAGCCGACCGTCTCGGTCAGGAGCTTGTAGGCGCGTGCGCAGATCTCGGTCTTGCGCGCGTAGGTGTCGGCCTGGCCGGTCTCGTCGAAGGCCATCACGATCACCGCCGCGCCGTAGCGCCGGCACAGCTTCGCGCGCTCGATGAATTCGGCTTCGCCTTCCTTCATCGAAATCGAGTTGACGACGCCCTTGCCCTGGATGCACTTCAAGCCGGCCTCGATCACGCTCCACTTCGACGAGTCGATCATGATCGGCACCCGCGCGATGTCGGGTTCCGAGGCGATCAGGAGCAGGAAGCGCACCATCGCCGCTTCGGCGTCGAGCATGCCCTCGTCCATGTTGATGTCGATGATCTGCGCGCCGTTTTCCACCTGCTGGCGCGCCACCGACAGGGCGTCGTCGTAGCGGCCTTCGAGGATCATGCGGGCGAAGGCCTTGGAGCCGGTGACGTTGGTGCGCTCGCCGACGTTTACGAAGAGGGAGTCTTTGCCGACGTTGAACGGCTCCATCCCCGCCAGACGCATCGCCGGCTCCAGCACCGGCGGCACGCGCGGCGCGACACCCTCAACGGCCTTGGCGATGGCGGCGATATGCGCCGGCGTGGTGCCGCAGCAGCCGCCGACGATGTTGAGCAGCCCGGAGCGTGCCCATTCGCCGATGTGCGCCGCCATCTCGGCGCCGTCCATGTCGTATTCGCCGAAGGCATTCGGCAGGCCGGCGTTGGGGTGGGCCGAGACGAAGAGGTCGGCCTTGTTCGACAGTTCCTCGACGTACTGGCGCAAGAGGTCGGGGCCGAGCGCGCAGTTCAGGCCAATGGATAAAGGCCGGGCGTGGCGCACCGAATTCAAGAACGCTTCGCCTGTCTGGCCCGACAGGGTGCGGCCGGAGGCGTCGGTGATGGTGCCGGAGATCATTACCGGCAACCGCATGTCGTGCTGTTCGAAGTATTCCTCGATCGCGAACAGAGCCGCCTTGGCGTTCAGCGTGTCGAAAATCGTCTCGACCATCAGGATGTCGGCGCCGCCCTTCACCAGGCCGTCGATCGCTTCCAGGTAGGCCACGCGCAGCTGGTCGAAGGTGACGTTGCGGAAACCCGGGTCGTTGACATCCGGCGAGATGGTGGCGGTGCGCGAGGTCGGCCCCAGCACGCCGGCGACGAAGCGCGGCTTGTCCGGATCCAGCGCGGTCGCCTCGTCGGCGGCCTCGCGCGCCAGCCGCGCGGCGGCGAAGTTGAGCTCCGGCACCAGGTGCTCCATGTGGTAGTCCGCCATGGAAATCGACGTCGCGTTGAAGCTGTTGGTCTCCAGGATGTCGGCGCCGGCCGCCAGATACTTGGCGTGGACTTCCTTGATGATGGCAGGCGCAGTCAGGCACAGCAGGTCGTTGTTGCCCTTCACATCGTGCGCAAAATCGGCAAAGCGTTCGCCGCGATAATCCGCCTCGCCGAGCTGATACGACTGAATCATCGTCCCCATCGCGCCGTCGAGAATCAGGATGCGCTGGGTGAGCAGGGAATTCAGCAGGTCGGTGCGGGACATGGCAGGGGGGCGTAGAAAACGGCAGCTGGGCAATCGCGCATTATATTCGGTTGGCGCGCCGCCATCCTGCGGTGCTATGGTGCAGGTAACGCGTCTGTCCGGAGCCTGTGATGAAACATCTCGAACCCGCCGAAGCCCAAGCCTTTCTGCAGTCGCATCCCGAAGCGGTCTTCATCGACTGCCGCTCGGAAATCGAATACCTGTTCGTCGGCCATCCCGCAGGGGCGATCCACATCGCCTGGCAGGACGGCCCGGACTGGGACGTCAACCCCGATTTTCTCGGCCATTCGCGCAAGGCGGCATCGGTCAACCGGCCGGTGGTGCTGATCTGCCGCTCGGGGCGGCGCTCGGTCGAGGCCGGGCGTTACCTCGAAAAATACGGCTTCCCCGAGGTCTACAACGTGCTGCATGGATTCGAGGGCGACATGGACGAGACGCACCATCGCAGCACGAAGAACGGCTGGCGGTTTGACGGCTTGCCGTGGGAGCAGACTTGATTGTTTGTCCGCGATGAAAGCGAAGAGCCACGAAGAAAACCTTTAAGCGGGCTTCAGTTGCTGGCGTTCTTCGGGTGCCTGCCGTGCTACGAAGCTAGACTTGACCCCATCCTTTTGTCCTGTGTCATGCGCACTAAAAATGTCGCGCCGGGCATGGCCAGGCCGGAAGAGCTATCGCCTTGCTGATTTGGCCAAAGACGGAAAATTGAGTAGTGACGGCACTCATCGCGCGCTCGGAGACTGCCAGCGTGCGTTGATCGTTTACACCGCGGCCGCGTCAAGGCTTGGAACAATTCGGTGACATCGGTTAGACCTAACAATTCAATTGAGCCGAAGCCACTTCGCGGCTCGGCTTAATTCAGGTGTTGAGCGTCTGCTTTCCGAACCAACCAATTTCCGCTCTAGGTCGTTTTGCGACGACTGAACAAAGCAAGCCTGGATCTGCGCTCACCCCAGCGTCACCCCTAACCAAGCTCCGATGAAATACGTCGCCAGCCCCGCCGCGCCGCCGATGCCGAGCATGCGCAGGCCGGAGAGCAGGGCGTGGCGGCCGGTAAACAGGCTCATGCTGGCGCCGACGGCGAACAGGCCCAGCGCGGTGAGCGTGATCGAGGTGGCGAGGGCTTCGTCGTGGCCAAACAGGAAGGGCAGCAGCGGCAGCGCGGCGCCGGCGGTGAAGGCGGCGAATGACGAGCTTGCCGCGACCCAGGGCGAGCCGAGTTCGTCGGGGTTGAGGCCGAGTTCCTCGCGCGCCAGGGTGTCCAGTGCGCGCTCCGGGTCCTGCATCAGGGTGCCGGCCAGCCGCCGCGCCTCGGTGGGGTCCATGCCCTTGGCAGCGTAGATCAGCGCCAGTTCGGCGGCTTCCTCGTCCGGATAGGTTTCCAGTTCGTCGCGTTCGAGGCCGATCTGGTATTCGAACATTTCGCGCTGCGAGCGCACTGACACGTATTCGCCCGCGGCCATCGAGAAGGCGCTGGGCAAGCGGGCCCAGTCCATGACCGCGCTCGGGGCGCCCGCCTCCCTGACCCTGGACGAGGCCACGCGGGCGGGGGACGCCGCGGCGCCGGTGACGCTGGTGGTCTACGCCTGCGCG
>JAHJNP010000121.1 GCA_018820745.1 Gammaproteobacteria bacterium | reverse complement strand
GGCGGCTCATGCGGTCGATGTCGGCCATGGTGAAATCGACGCCGGCCTCGTGCGCGGCGGCCAGCAGGTGCAGCACTGTATTGGTCGAGCCGCCCATCGCGATGTCGAGCGTGATGGCGTTCTCGAACGCGTCGAAGCTGGCGATCGCGCGCGGCAGCACGCTGGTGTCGCCGTCGTCGTAGTAGCGCCGCGCGTTCCGCACGATCAGGCGGCCGGCGGCGAGGAACAGGTTCCTGCGGTCGGCGTGGGTGGCGAGCAGCGAGCCGTTGCCGGGCAAGGAGAGCCCCAGCGCCTCGGTCAGGCAGTTCATCGAGTTGGCGGTGAACATGCCCGAGCACGAACCGCAGGTCGGGCAGGCCGAGCGCTCCAGCTGGTCGACCTTATCGTCGCTGAAGCTCGCATCGGCCGCCGACACCATGGCGTCGACCAGGTCGAGCTTGATGACCTTGGATTCCCACACCACCTTGCCCGCTTCCATCGGCCCGCCGGAAACGAACACCGTCGGGATGTTGAGGCGCAGCGCGGCGTTCACCATCCCCGGCGTGATCTTGTCGCAGTTGGAAATGCACACCAGCGCGTCGGCGCAATGCGCGTTGACCATGTACTCGACCGAATCGGCGATCAGGTCGCGCGAAGGCAGCGAATACAGCATGCCGCCGTGCCCCATCGCGATGCCGTCGTCGACCGCGATGGTGTTGAATTCCTTCGCCACGCCGCCCGCCGCCTCGATCTCGCGCGCCACCAGCTGGCCCATGTCCTTCAGGTGCACGTGGCCCGGGACGAACTGGGTGAACGAGTTGGCAATCGCGATGATCGGCTTGTTGAAGTCGCCATCCTTCATGCCGGTGGCGCGCCACAGCGCGCGGGCTCCGGCCATGTTGCGGCCGCGGGTGGTAGTCCAGGAACGGTAGTCGGGCATGATGGTCACTCAGGCAATCTATAATCAGTCAGCCATTTTACCCGCGCTTTGACCTCCTGAATCCTGATCCCTGAATCCTGACCCCATGCTCGTTCATCCGCAATTCGACCCCGTCGCCCTGCAGCTCGGCCCCGTCGCCATTCACTGGTACGGCCTCATGTACCTCATCGCGTTTCTGCAGGTCATCCTGCTCGGGCGCTGGTGCATCGCGCATCGGCCGTGGTCCGGCTGGACCGTGAAGATGCTCGACGACGTGCTGTTCTACGGTGTGCTCGGCACCATCGTCGGCGGCCGGCTCGGCTACGTGCTGTTCTACAAGCCGATGGAATATCTCGCCCATCCGCTCGACATCTTCAAGCTGTGGGAAGGCGGCATGAGTTTTCATGGTGGATTCCTGGGTGTGATCATCGCGATGGCGCTGTTTGCGCACCGCCACAAGCTGCGCTGGCTCGCCGTCACCGACTTCATCGCCCCGCTGGTGCCCCTGGGCCTGGCCGCCGGGCGGCTCGGCAACTTCATCAACGGCGAACTGTGGGGACGCGCCACCGACCTGCCGTGGGGCATGGTGTTTCCGCAGGCGGGCGACGGGATTGCGCGCCACCCCTCGCAGCTCTACCAGTTCGCCGGCGAAGGCCTGCTGCTGTTCGCCATCCTGTGGTGGTTTGCCAGAAAGCCGCGCCCGGTCGGCGCCGTCTCCGGCGTCTTTCTCATCGGCTACGGCGCGTTCCGCTTCCTCGCCGAATTCGCCCGCGAACCCGACAGCTTCCTCGGCCTGCTTGGGCTGGGGCTTTCCATGGGGCAGTGGCTCTCCCTGCCGATGATCGTCGCCGGCGTCATCATGCTGCGCTGGGCGCAGCGTCAACCCATGGCGGGCCAGGCATGATCGAACAAACATGGCGGGTGCTCGGCTGGCTCGGCATCGCCCTCACCCTGGCGGTCTCGCTGATGCCGCCCACGCTGGGCGACGACAGCGGCCACGCCGACAAGATCGTCCACCTGGCGGGCTATGCCGTGCTGACTTTCTGGTGGGCGCAGCTCGTCACCCGGCAGCGCTGGAAACTCGCAATCGCGGCGGTGCTGTTCGGCATCATTATCGAGCTGCTGCAAGGCCTCACCCCCGCCCGCCAGCCCGACCTGCTCGACGCGCTGGCCAACAGCGGCGGCGTCCTGCTCGGCTGGCTCGCCGCCCGTCTGCTGCCCAATCTCCCGGCGCGTCTCGCCACGCGCCGCACGATACTTCCCGCGCCGCATCGCTAAAGCTATAATTCGTCTCGTTATGTGGGGGGGTAGCTCAGCTGGGAGAGCGCCGCGTTCGCAATGCGGAGGTCGGGAGTTCGATCCTCCTCCTCTCCACCACCATTACCTTTTGGGATGCCCTAAACGTCCTTGTTGAGAACTTAGGTTTAAACCTAAAGTCTCCCCCTCCATTTGCCGTTTAATACCTAATTGCATATAATCCACGTCGATGTCCACACTCATGCCAAGGAAGACCTTGACCTGATTTGGGAATCGGATCCGGAAGCCGCGGCCACAACCCTGGCCGTGCTTGAGCAATTAGAGGCGGACCCCAAAGCAATCGACAAACTGACCACCTATGGTGATAACGACGTTGGTGCAACACTTGTCAATGTCAAACCATGGCAAAAGATGCGCAAAAAAGCCAACTTATGGCGGTTTCGTATTCTGGACACACCCGCAACCAGCTACAGAGTGATTTATGGTTACCAATGGCAGACACGGCAGCTTTGCGTATTAGCCATCGTGCATAAAGAGAAATTTGACTATGACGACCTCAACAGCCCCCTTGCCCACCGAATCCTTTCCGACTGGTGCGCCTTGTAGCCCCAAATCGAATCCTGCCGCGCGGATCTATCGATTCGAGTTCAGCACACCCCGGCCCCTACCTCTTCCCAATTCCATCGGCATCGACGCCCTAGTGAGGGAGGTCGAAGCAGATGCAAGGAAGGCAGCCCACATGCAGCAGGCCAGGAAACGCCTGGCCGACACCCTCTATGCTGACGAGTCCGAAACACTCAGCGCGCTTCGCCTTGCCGCCGGCTTTTCTCAGGCACAACTTGCTGAGAAGGCTTTGACAAGCCAGCCGCATATCGCGCGAATCGAACGAGGCCAAACCGATCCCGGCACCGACTTGATCGCGCGCATTGCCGCCGCGCTAGGCATCGACGACATGCGCGTATACCGGGCAATCCGAAATCAGCTCGCAACCCGAGGTGATCCGGCATGAACACGGGGCGAATCGTTGTCACCCAGTTTTGCGACGATGTCCGCTACGAAATCGGCAACAAGTATTCACTGATCGGCTGTTACAGCGACGAGTTGATAGTCGACAAGCTGCCCGCTCTGCTGCCCAAATTGTGCGTGCAGATACGTGCATTCACCCCCATCGACAAAGTATTTTCCGAGCTTGCTCTGCGGGCTTTCCTTGGCGACGACATGATTGCCGAGGCCAATATCGAATTCGACAAAGTCAGTCCCGACAACGCCCCCGCTGATGCAACGCGCATGGGCATCATGACATTCATGTTTTTTTCCCCCCTTGGCATCACCGAACCTTGTGTGTTGCGGATAGAAGCCGAAACGGAGGACGGCGTATTAACCGGAGGCAAACTCAAAATTCGGGAACGAGCCGCCGAAGACCTACCGCCTGACAGCCAGTAGCACACTCAATCCAAGCCCTGCGCACCGCGCAAAACGATGCAATGTGGATGCCCTCATCGAAAGAGGCAAGGTACGCTTCGAAGGCGACCGGCGCTGGCGGCGCTACCACTTGGCACAATGAGGCGGCTATCGGACATGGAGCACGTTATCGGAGCCGCCCGAGCGATAGGTCTTGGGCGATACGCACTTCTGGGCTTGAAAAATCAACGACTTATATTGACCTGTTTCGACCAGACACGGGCGATAGCCATGACAAACCCTGACATTGAATCCTCATGCCGACATTGAACTGGATCGGCAAGGAAGCCGTCGTCAAACACCACAAGGACGTGCCATTCCGCCTGCTGGAGCCGGTGGCGGAATTGTCTTGCGGCGATGCCAACACGGCAAACCTCATCGTGCAGGGCGACAACCTGCATGCGCTGAAGGCGCTGCTGCCGCGCTACGCCGGGCAGGTGAAGTGCATCTACATCGACCCGCCGTACAACACCGGCAACGAAGGCTGGGTCTACAACGACAACGTCAACAGCCCGGAAATCCGCAAATGGCTGGGCGAAGTGGTCGGCAAGGAAGGCGAGACGCTGGACCGGCACGACCGCTGGCTGTGCATGATGTATCCGCGGCTGGTGTTATTACGACAATTTCTCAGCGAAGACGGTGTCATCCTCATTTCCCTGGATGATGTCGAATCTGGTCACCTACGTCTTTTGCTCGACGAGGTATTTGGCTTGAAAAACCGTATCGCGACCATTGTTTGGAACACGCGAAACACCGACAACCGCATCAAGACCTACCTTTCGCCAGATCACGAACACATTTTCATTTATGGAAAATCTGAAGCCGCTCGGATTGAGGGACGTGTAATTGATCGCTCAGACTTCAAGAATCCAGATAAAGACCCCCGGGGTCCCTATGTAACTGATCCGCTTAAGGGAAAAGCCACGGCCTCAGAACGCCCCAACCTCCATGACTACAACATGGAGCAACCCGGTACGAACAACGTGTGGAAGCCAGATCCTGCGAAGGGTTGGATAACTGATCGCGCAGGATACGAAAGATTGCTCGGCGAGGATCGCATTTGGTGGCCGCCTAATCCTGCGACCGGCTGGCCGCGCAAGAAAAGGTTTTTGTCCGAGACGCAAGAACGGATGCCCGCCTCATCCTTTTGGCCGGAATTTAAGACTCAATCAGGTGCCCGTGAACTCGACGAAATTCTTGATGAGCGGGTGTTTGCATTTCCCAAACCTCTTTCCCTCATTCAAAGAGTCGTAAGCTACTGCGCCCCGCCCGGTAGCATCGTTCTCGATTCATTTGCTGGAACTGGTACAACCGCGCATGCGGTAATGCGCCAGAACGCTGAGGACGGCGGCAAGCGCCGTTTCATCCTGGTCGAGATGGACGACAACATCGCGCAGAACGTCACCGCCGAGCGCGTCAGGCGCGTCGCCAGCGGCCACACCAATGCCAAAGGCAACGTCAGCGAAGCACTGGGTGGCGGTTTCCAGTTCTGCCGCCTGTCCGCCGAGCCGCTGTTCACCGCCGACGGCCAGATACGCCAAGACGTGCGCTTTGCCCAGCTGGCCGAGTTCGTGTGGTTCGCCGAAACCGGCACCGGCTATGCCGGCAAGGGCGATTCACCGCTCCTGGGCGTGCATGAAGGCCGCGCGGTCTATCTGCTCTACAACGGCATCCTCAAGGACAAGTCGGTCGGCGGCGGCAATGTGCTGACCGGGCCGGTGTTCGACGTGTTGCCCAAGTTCGCGGGGCCAAAAGTGATCTACGCTGCCGCCAACCGCATGGGCGCGCGCGCAGCACGCGAGGGCATTACCTTCAAGCAAACTCCTTACGCGCTGGAGGTGTAAACCATGACGGCCTTTGCCCCGAAAACCTACCAGTCGCAAGTGCTCGAAAGCGTGGAAGCCTATTTCCATGCCTGCCACGAACTGCCCTCGCCCTCGATTGCCTACACCGCCACCACCGAACGCCTGTGGGAGCGCGGTCTGGCCTACAACCCGCTGGCGGGCTTTCCGACCGACATGCCGTATTTCTGCCTGCGCGTGCCCACCGGCGGCGGCAAGACTTGGCTGGCGGCAAAAAGCGTGGCGCTGGTCAACACGCATCTGCTGCGTAGCGAGCACAGCGTCATCCTGTGGCTGGTGCCCTCCAAGCCGATCCGCGAGCAGACGCTGCGGGCGCTGAGGGACCGCAACCACCCGTACCACGTGGCCTTGCGCGAAGCCGGGCCGATCACGGTGATGGATCTGGACGAAGCCAAAAGCGTGACGCGTGCCACGCTGGACACTTCGACGACGATCATCGTGGCCACCCGGCAGGCGTTTCAGGTGGAAGAGGAGGAAAGCCGCAAGGTTTACCAGTCGAGCGGCGCGCTGATGCACCACTTCGACAACCTGGCACCGACCCTGCGCGACGAGCTGCTGAAGGACGGCACGGGCACGGATCAAACGACGCCTTATTCGCTTGCCAACGTGCTGCGCCTGCGGCGGCCGTTTGTGGTGGTCGACGAGGCGCACAACAGCCGCACCGAGTTGGCGTTCGACATGCTGGCGCGCTTCCGCCCCAGCGGGGTGATGGAGTTGACCGCCACCCCCGATCTGGAACGCACGCCGTCGAACGTGCTGCACAGCGTGTCGGCCGCCGAGTTGAAGGCGGAGGAGATGATCAAGCTGCCGGTGGTGCTGGAAACCGAGCCGAACTGGCAGCAGTGCCTGGCGGATGCCATCGGGCGCCGCGATGCCCTGCACAAGCTGGCCGACGAGGAGCGCCGTGCGGGCGCGGCCTACCTGCGGCCGATTGTATTGATTCAGGCCGAACCGCGTCGGGCCGGTGTCGAGACGCTGGATTTCGAGCGCGTGCGTGACGAGCTCATCACCAACCATCGCATTCCGGCCGAAGAAATCATCGTCGCCACGGGCGAGGAAAAGGGGCTGGAAAAGATCGAGGCCGACTACAAGCTGGGCATTGCCGACCCGGCCTGCCCGGTGAAATTCGTCATCACCCAGAAGGCGCTGGCCGAGGGCTGGGACTGCCCCTTTGCCTACATTCTGGTCAGCATGGCCTCGCTGCATTCGGCCACGTCGGTGGAACAGCTGCTCGGGCGGGTGCTGCGGCAGCCGGGCGCCAGCCATCGGGAAAACCAGCCACTGAATCAGTCCTATGCCTTTGTGGTATCGCGCAACTTCGCGGAAACGGCGAGCGCGCTACGTGACCGCCTGGTGGCCGGTGCTGGATTCGAGCGGCGCGAGGTGACCGAGTTTGTGATCGCCGCCCGTGCCGAACAGGCGCGGTTTGATCTGAATAATGGCCATGTGGTGTTTCAGCCTGTGCCTGTGGCCCTGAGCGAAAAGCCCGATTTCAAGGCACTGCCAAAAGCCATCAAGGACAAATTGCACTGGGAGCCAAAGCTCAACACCCTAACCCTCAGCGCGCCGCTGACCGAAGAAGAGACGGAAGTACTCAAGGCCACGGTAAAGTCCGAAGCGGCAGTTATGGCGATTGCGGAAGCGGCCGAAGTCAGCCGCACCTCGGCCATCGAGTTTTTCCAGACGCCGGCCGAGTTGGGCGTGCGCTTCCGTATTCCGCAACTCGCCCTGCGCGTTCAAGGTGATTTGCAGCTATTCGACGACCCGGAGGTGCTGGAGTACCCGTGGGACCTCTCGCCCTTCGATGCCATCCCGACCGCCGGCGACCTGGCGGCGATGGGGGCGGGGCTCAAGGTCTCGGAAGGCGGCGAAATCGACGTGGACGACACCAGCGGCAAGGTCGTTTCACGTTTCCTGCCTGAATTGCAGCGCGATCTTGGCCTGGTCTACCAACCTGAAAACTGGGATGCGGTACGCCTGGCCACTTGGCTCTGCCGCAACCTGCCCGAGCCTTCCCTCACCCACGCCAGCAAACAAGCCTTCGTGGCCGCCTGGCTGGCCGAACTGCTGCGCCGGGCGGATTTCACGCTGGCCCGCGCCAATCTGCAGAAATTCCTGATCCGCAACCTGATCGAGGCGCGCATCCGCGACATGCGCAAGCTGGCGGTGGGCAAGGCCTTTCAGCAAACCCTGTTCGGCGACGACGCCGCTTCGCGCGTGGCCGTCAGCGATGGGCACGCCTTCGATTTTCACCCGCAGGCCTATGCGCCCAGCCGCGACTACGACGGGCGCTTCGGCCATTTCGATTTCCGCAAGCATTTCTATGGCCGCATGGGTGATTTCGACAGCAAGGAAGAATTCGAATGCGCCTGCTGGCTGGATATGCAGGCACAGAAAGGACGGCTCCAGTTCTGGGTCCGCAACCTGGTCAGGCGGGAAGGCAGTTCCTTCTTTCTGCAAAAAGCCGATGGACGCTTTTATCCGGACTTCCTGTGCCAGTTGCCTGCCACTGGCGACCAACCGGGCACGGTTCTCGCCGTGGAATACAAGGGCGCCGATCGCTGGGCGGCGTCCGAGGATGACCGCCTGATCGGCGGGCTATGGGCCGGGATTTCCGAGGGGCGCTGTCGCTTCGTGATGGTAAAAGACAAGCGATGGGAGTTGATCGAGGATTTGCTGTGATGACCGAACCTACCGGCGTGGCACGCAACAACAGCCCATTAAAAATTGGCAGAGGCTCGTTCTGCCGCACATGTAAAAACGCAACGAAGCACCCACCTTGTGCCAATCCGCTTGGTCCGCCTTCGTTCACCACTCCTGAGGAGCCTATCGCATGAGCAAGTCCGATCTGCGCTTTCAAGTGGACTCCCGTCTGGCCACCTTGCTCAGTCAGGAATACGCATCGTCAGAAAAAGCCCTAAAGGAACTGATCGACAACGCTTGGGACGCGGATGCCGACGAGGTTTTCGTAACGCTGCCAAAGCCGATGAGTGGCGAGCCCATCATCATTCAGGACGATGGCTGCGGCATGACGGAAGAAGAGCTTCGTCGGCACTACTTATTTATCGCAACCGACCGTCGTTCGCGGCGCGGTGAACGAACCGCCGGAAAGAACCGGCTGATCAAAGGACGCAAGGGCATCGGAAAGTTTGCCGGATTGATGGCGGCATCGGTAATGACGCTGGAAACCAGGGCACGGGGTCGGCAGTGCGGTTTCACCTTGCGCCAGGAGGACCTTGCCGAGGTAGAAGACATCGAGCAACTGCACATCGCCTTCCGTAGCAAGCCATGCAATCCAGAACTGCACGGCACCACGATCACGCTGACCGATTTGCATCAGGAACTGACCTATCCCGACGCAAACAGACTACGCCAGGTGCTACTTCAGGACTATGGCCGCCAAGATGATTTCCGCATCACAGTGGACGGCAAGCGGCTCGATGTGGATGACGTGTCTGGCAGTTACAGCGAATCCGCACAGGAGTTGCCAGCGGTCGGCGCGGTCAGGCTACGCTTCGCCATCAGCGATGCGAAAACGGGCTTGCGCCAACCTGGCATTACCTTGCGGGTGGATGGCAAATCCGTCGGAAAACCCAGCTTCTTTGGCCTAGACGAGCTGGACGACTTTCCGCCTAAGCTACTGCGCAAGCTCTATGGAGAGGTCGATGCTGACGGTCTGCGCGACCACATCACCGCAGGGTGGGACGCGCCAGTCGAGAACAGCGAACTGTTAAAGGTTGTCGAAGCGCATGTTCAACCGATTTTGCGCGAGGCGTTCGAACAGCAATATCGGCGCGAAATACAGTTGGCTCAGGCCCGATTGCAGAAAACGATCCTGACGCGTTTGGCCGAATTGCCCGAGCACAAACGCCACTTCGCGGACCGCGCAATCAAGAAAATACTGGATAAGTATTATGGCGAACCGGAAAGCAAGGTCGAGCCCATTGTTTATGTGCTGCTAGAGGCGTTGGAGCGTTCCGATTACAGAATCCTCCTGGAGCATATTGCGGATTCCAAACCACGTGATGTGGCGGCGATTGCCGATGGCTTGAATGACTTTGGCTTGGCTGAGATGGCCTATCTGGTTGAACAGGCCAATGCGCGCGCCACCTTTCTGGATCAACTCGAATATATCGCTTCGATTCCAGGAACCTCGGAAGCTGCTATGCACAAGGCGCTGGAGCGCAACTTGTGGGTGTTCGGCTCGGACTACTCGCTGTTCAGTTCCAACACCACGCTGAAGCGTCAAGTGGAAGAGTATTTGAACAAGCAGTACGCGGGAGCAAAGGCCGACCAGCGGCCCGATTTGCTATTGAACGAAAATCTTCAAGGCGAGTACCTGTTGATCGAATTCAAACGACCAAGCCATGCACTGAACCACGACAACTATGTTCAGACAATCGCTTATCGCCACGACCTCGGTAAGCACATTAGCTCACCGATTAAGGTGTTGCTGATTGGCGGTCGCCGCTCGCCCGATTTTCCGACAGACAATCGAGAACCCAATGTCATCGCTGTAGAGTTCGACCAACTAATCGCATCGGCGCGCAGACAGGTACAGTGGCTGTTGCGCGACGTTCCAGGGGAAATCGTATGAGCTGCGAACCCAGGAAGTCTTCCTAAAAGACTGGGAAGAAAAGCTCGACGCCTTTCTCACGTTCAATGACCGCAACGTGCTCCCAAACGCCGGGCGGGTATCCAAGAAACAAGCCGACGCACGCCGAAGAGGAATACGCCAGGTTTGCCACCCGGCGACGCGCACTGCTAGAGGCAGAAGGGGCGGCGCAGAACGTAAAGATGCTTGTAGATGCGGCCAAGAAGCTGCCGACAGCCAAGAAAAAACTGTGCGATAGTTAGCCCGCTTCGTTACCCAAAACGCCAATCAAGCTAACTCCACCCATACCGGCTGATGGTCCGACGCCTCGGTCGCGGCATCGATGCCGTGCGCCCTGAGACGGCTCGCCAGCCCTTCGGTGACGAAGACGAAATCGAAGCATTCGGGTTGATCAACGAAACCTGCCGGGTGGATGCCGACCGTGGGGGCGTGCGGCGCATTGGGATGCAGCGCGGACCAGACGTCGCGGAAACCGGGCGCCCCGCCGACAAAGGGGGCGAGGAGCTGCGACCGCTCGGGCGCCGATGCGCGGAAGTTCATGTCGCCGCACAGCAGCGCCTCGGCGGGCCGGGGAAACACCTCGAAGGCGCCGCCTTGTTCTTCTGCCAGCGGCGAGCGCGCGGACATGGCGCTGGCCTCGGCATGCAGGCGGCGGATGGCGTCGATCTGGAATTCGCGCTGGCGCTGCGAGTAGTACTCGAGGTGGGTGGTCAGCACCCGTAGCGGGCCGATGTCGGCGGTGACCACGGCTTCCACCAGCACCCGCTGCATGCTGGGCATGCCGGGCTCGGCCGGCCACGGCAGCGGATGCCGCCACACCTGGCCGACCGGCAGGCGGGAGAAGATGGCGTTGCCGAACTGGCTGCGGCCGCCACGGCCGTCGGGCACATCGGTCGCCGCGCCGTAGATGCCCGTGTAGCCGGGCAGGCCGGCGGACAGCTCGGCGACCTGGTCCTCGCCGCAGCTACCGGGCAGGCCGTGGAAGTTGACTGCGACTTCCTGCAGGCAGATGAGGTCGAAATCGCCCAATAGGCGAATCGTGCGCAGGATGCGCGCGAGGTCGACCCGGCCGTCCATACCGCGTCCCCATTGGATGTTCCAGCTCAGGAGCTTCATGGCATGTTCGTCCGATAGGCTTCTTTAACAGGATAGGCAAACCCGATCAGTATTTGACCGGCGGGCCCTGCCACGAATCCTGCCGTGGCCGGGCACGGGCAATGGCCTGGGCGGCAGTGAGCCAGCCTTCGCAGGCGTTGCGTCCGGGACGGCGTCGCAGAAAATTGAGTATGCCCTTGCACTTGGCGTAGAAATGGAAGAACCGCAGCACGAAGTCCTTCTCTGCGGGGGTGGGCGCCTGGACGCTGCAAACCAGCTTGTCGTCCACCATGCCGCGGTCGGTCAACGTGATCGCTCCCCACGCCTTGACCCGTATCCGGGTGCCGAGCGGCAGGCGCGGCCCGAGCACCAGCGCATCCAGCAGGTCGCCCTCGAGCCCAAGATAGTCCGGCACCGCACCGTAGTTGAACGGACACGGAAGCGGCGCGACGAAATCGATGTGGCCGGTGACGCCGCGTTTCAGAAAGCTGCCGCGCGGCACTTCGATCACCACGTCGATTTCCGGTGGTTCCGGGGCGTCAATGCGGGCGGGCGATGGCGGTGTGTTCGCGTCGGTCATGCCGCAAGCCTACCCCAGGCCGCCGCACGCACCGAATCGGGCAGTGGCACGGGGACCGGAGCAGGCGGGCCGGGGGTAGGCGCATCGTTCGGGTCGCTGGAATTTCCGCGCGCCCTGCCACTCTCATAGTCAGGCCTGAACGCCGCGAAAACCCTTGCCCCGGCAAGGCCTTGGCATAGGCACGCATTGCCGCATGCGGCCTGAGGGATTAAAATGCCGCACTTTTCGCTTAAATTTTTTGCGGCTTGCCCCTTGGGCAGGCCGCTGTTGCCTGAGCATACGGAACCATGGAACGACAACGCTGGCTGGACGGGACGCTGTATTCGCCCGATTTCGAACAGGATAGCTGCGGCTTCGGCCTGATTGCGCAGATCGACAATCAGCCCAGCCACACG
>JAHJNP010000120.1 GCA_018820745.1 Gammaproteobacteria bacterium | reverse complement strand
GTCACCACGTGCACGCCCTTGCCCGCCAGTCCATTCAGGTACGCGGCCAGCGTCGCCATCAGCGTCTTGCCCTCGCCGGTGCGCATCTCGGCGATCTTGCCGTCGTGCAGCACCATGCCGCCCACCATCTGGACGTCAAAGTGGCGCATCCCGAGCACCCGTCTGGACGCCTCGCGCACCACGGCAAAGGCTTCCGGCAGCAGCTTGTCGAGCGTCTCGCCGTTTTCCAGCCGCGACTTGAACTCAGCCGTCTTGCCGGCAAGCTCGGCGTCGGTCAACTTTTCCATCGCCGGTTCAAGCGCATTGATCGCTTTCACCTTTTGCAGGTATTGTTTGACCAGCCGCTCGTTGCGGCTGCCGAAGACTTTTTTAAACATGGATTGCAGCATGGGAAATCCGAAAATGTCCGCAGGACGCGGTAAATCGATGAATTTTAACATAGCAGAACGGGCTTCCCGTGACGCCTTCAAGACAGTGGCGCAGGCTTTCTGTGACGCCCCGAAGACAGCGGAGCGGGCTCCCCGCGCGTCGCGCCCATGAGCGCCGCCAGTCTCGCCGACCTGCTCGCCAGCCAGCTGCCGCACGGCCTCGCCGTGCGCGCCCGGGCGCTGCTCAATACCCAGGCTGCGCTCGAGCGTGCCCTGCCCGCCGCGCTGGCCGGGCACGTCCGCGTCATGCAGCTGGAAAACGCCGTGCTGAGCCTTGCCTGCGACAGCGGCGCCGTCGCCAGCCGCCTGCGCCAGCAGACCGACGCGCTGATGGCCAGCCTCGGCAAGCGCGAAATCGGGGTGACGGCGGTGCGGATCAGCGTCAATCCGGAACTGCTTGCGCGCTACGTCCATCCGGTCGAAAAACACGGTCTGCCGCCCGCCGCGCTGAACGAACTGGCGCACCTGAACACAGAGATTGAAGACGGGCCGCTGAAGGAGGCGCTGGACCGGCTGCTGCGCCATCACCGGCACGACTGATGGCGACTTTGGCATCACCGCCTATACTGGGGTGCATGCCAGACGCCCGGTTTGCCTGGCTTTCTACTGAATTTCCCTGGAGCGCAAGATGCGATCAACCACCCGCCTCATATTAATGGGGACGATGGTCATGGCGGCTTCAATCGCTGCGGCCGCCCCCCCTGCCATCGTCACCCAGGGTAAGGGGGCGGCAATTGCCTGCGCAAGCTGCCACGGCGTGGATGGCGCCGGCAATGCCCAGGCCGGGTTCCCGGTGCTGGCGCAACTGCCGCCCGCGCACTTCGCCAAGCAGATCGCCGACTTCAAGGCCGGCACCCGCGTCAACCCCATCATGACCCCCATCGCGATGGCGATGAGCGCCGAGGATATCGAATCCAGCGCGCGCCATTATGCGGGCCAGGCGCGGCCGAAAGCCGGGGCCGCCCCGGCGGATCCCGCTGTCATTGCGCGCGGCAAGCAGCTGGCGATCAATGGCGCCTGGGACCGGGACGTGCCGCCCTGTTTCAAATGCCATGCTGTCGACGGCCTCGGCATCGAGCCGGCATTCCCGCCGATTGCGGGACAACACGCCGCCTATACGGTGAGTCAATTGCAGGCCTGGAAAACCGGCGCCCGGACCAATGATCCGCAAACGCTGATGAAGACGGTTGCCGAAAAACTCACCGATGATGAAATCCATGCAGTCGCCGACTACCTGGCAACGATCGGAACCCCGGGAGAAGGAAAATGAATGAATCCCTCGGGTATTTGTTGTGTGGGCTCGCCCTGGGCGCCATGGTCAGCGGCTGTGACAGGCCGCCGCCGCCCGCGACCACCGAGGCCGCGCCTGCGGCAACCGCTCCCGTTGCCGTTGCCCCGGCCCGATTCGCCCCGCCGGCCGAAAGCGACATTCCAGAAAACGAATTCGGCGAGGCGGTATTGCTGGGCAAGAACATTTTTGTCAATACCCAGCAATACGCCAAGGACTTTGTCGGCAATGGCATGAACTGCGCCAACTGCCACCTGGATAATGGACGCAAAGCCGATTCCGCCCCGCTATGGGCGGCCTATGTCCTCTATCCCGCATACCGCCAAAAAACGGGCCAGATCGACACCATTCAAAGCCGCATCCAGGGCTGTTTCCTCTACAGCATGAATGGCAAGCCGCCCGCCCTGGACAGCAAGGAAATGACCGCCCTGGTGACCTACCATTACTGGCTCGCCAAGGGCGCGCCGACCGGCGTCAAAATGACCGGCCAGGGATATCTCAAGGTGGCGAAACCGGCGCAGAAACCCGACGTGGCGCGCGGACGAGCCATCTACGAGAACAATTGCGCGATATGCCATGGCGCCAACGGCGAGGGCATCAAAGCACGCGGCGGGTATGCGTTCCCGCCTTTGTGGGGCAAGGATTCGTTCAACTGGGGCGCCGGCATGCATCGTGTTGACACGGCCGCCGGCTTTATCCAGGCCAACATGCCCTACGGGCTCGGCGGCACGCTGAGCGACCAGGAAGCCTGGGATGTGGCCTTGTTCATGAATAGTCATGAGCGCCCACAGGATCCGCGTTTTTCAGGCAGTGTTGCGCAGACGCGGGACCAGCATCACGATGAGAACTGCCTGTATGGGCGCACGCCCGAAGAACTGGCGGCCGCCCTCGAAAAGCAGGCGGAAGCCGCAACTGCTGCCGAAAAAATCAAGCCGGCAGCTGAACAATTGGAAGGAATTTCTCCGGCAGTCTCGCATTAGGGCATCGCTGAACTCACGCTGCCTGACGATGCCCCATTATGGCGTCAACGCCTCCAGCCCGCTGCGGATATGCAGGTCGCGCTGGGGATAGGGGATGACGATGCCGGCGTCCTTGAAGGCGCGCCAGATTGCCAGGTTGATGTCCGAGCGCACGCTCGCCAGGCCAGCCTCGGGATCCTGGACCCACACCCGCAGCTCCAACTCGATGCCGCTGTCGCCGAAGGCCATCAGACGGGTGCCGGGCGGCGGATCGACGAGCACCCGGGGGTTGGCCTTGGCGGCCTCCAGCAACAGGGCCAGCGCCTGTTCCGGGTCGTTGTCGTAACTGATGGAAACCGGAATCTTCAGGCGCACATTGCGGTTGCTGTAGCTCCAGTTGATCACCTCGTTGGTGATCAGGGTCTCGTTGGGAATCAGCCGCTCCACCCCGTCGCGGTCCATCACCACCACGTAGCGGGCGCGCAGTTCCTGCACCCAGCCGAGTTTGTCGCCGATGGTGATGACGTCGCCCGGCCGGATCGAGCGGTCGAACAGCACGATAAAGCCGCTGATGAAGTTGCTGGCGATGCGCTGCAGGCCGAAGCCCAGGCCCACGCCCAGCGCACCGCCGAACACCGTCAGCGCGGTGAGATCGATGCCCACCGTGTTGAGCGCCACCAGGAAGGCCAGCACCAGCAGGCCGAACTTGCTGAGCTTGACCAGCGCCACCTGCATCCCGGGGTTGACATACGCGGCCTGGCTGATGCGGTTCTCGATGAGGCGGGCAAGCCACAGGGCCAGCACCCACATCAGGGAAATCGCCAGTACCAGCTTGATCGCCGCCAGCAGCGACACCCGGTTGTCGCCCATCTTCATCGCCACGCCATCGAGTCCCTGCAGCACGGCGGGCAGCCAGCCCAGCAGATGCAGCGCGACCACGATCCAGACCGAGGTGGCGATGATGTTTTCCCATGCCTTCACCATCGGACCGGGACGGAAGGTCTTGCGCAGGAAATAGATGGCGATGCGGATGATCGTCAGCGAGGTCAGCAGGGGCACTGCCAGGTTGAGTAGCCCGACCGGCTTGCCCAGATGCAGCAGCAGCGCCCGGCCTGCCACCACACCCAGCAGCATGCTGATCGGGAACAGGATGCGCTGCAGGGTCTTCAGGGCCATATAGCGGATCGAGTACTCCGCGCTCTGCTCCGAGCGATCCAGCAAACCCTGGCTCAACGCGCGATGCACCAGCACGGCCCCCGCCGCCGCCAGCAGCAGCACCCCCACCGCCCACCAGAACTCGGGGTCCCGAATCAGGACATGCCCGCGGTCTAGCAGGGTCTGGAACTCAACAGGCAGGGCAAGCGGCATGGCGGGTTTCGCGTAGGGGGTATTTCACGAACATACCGGACACGGCCGAAAACAAAAACCCCCGCCGAAGCGGGGGTCGAGTCACTGGGGATGCCACGCGTATCGCCATGCGCAAAACAGGGCGATCCGATGACCGCCCGCCTGATCGCTCAGGCCATCTGGCGACTGCTCAGCCGGAACTTGAAATCGGCCGGGTCACGGCCATCCAGCCGGGTGTCGCCCAACTCGGCGTAGGGATACATCAGGTAGGACAGGGGCTCGCCGGTCTTGCCCGGCAGGGTGAAATCGCGGGCGTTGTTGAAGCCCACCCAGTTCATCTCCCAATAGCCGAACAGCCGTTTTCTCAGCGCGATGATCCTGGGGTCGTTCAGGGCCAGCTTCTCTTCCAGCACGGCCTTGCGCACGTCGGCGGGGTCGACGGCCACCCAGCCATGCCGGGGCGAGAAAAATTCCGCCCGGCAGTGCTGCGCCCTGGAAACGTCGCCGCCCTTGCCCAGGCTTTTGAACTGCGCGGAGTCGGCCACCCGCACGCCATAGAACTCGCGGGCCGGAATCCCGGCAGCGCGGGCCAGACCCACGAACAGCGAGTTGATGTCGGCGCACTTGCCGCCGAGGTCGCCGGTTTCGAGCATGAACTTGATGTTGCCGAGGCCGCAGCCGCGGGTCTGGGGGTTGCGGAAGGTGTTGTCGACGACCCATTCATAAATGGCGCGCGCCTTGGCATCCGGCGTCTTGATCCCGCGCACGATCCGGCGGGCGGTGTCGGCCACGATGCCGTCGACCGGCATGTTTTCGGTGGGATTGAGATACAGCGCGGCCTCGTCCATGTCCAGCAAACGGGGCACGGCTGTGGCCATCTGGCGGTCGCGCGTCGCCACCCGGGCGGTCACGGCCAGCGTAGGGTTGGCGTCGTTCTCCTCCCGTGCCCAGGTGAGGATGGGCGCCTGGTAGGTGTCGTCCCATTGCAGCGCGGCGTCCGCATCGCCCTTCCAACTGACGGCCAGCACCCGCTGGTAGTCGCCCGCATGCTGCGGCAGCGGCAGCCAGAGCCGGCCAGCCCCTTTGTGCGGCGAAAGATCGACCTCGTAGGTCAACTCGAAAGTGCGCCAATCGGCAGCCATGCCACCTGCCCCGGCCAGCGCGCGAGGCGCCGCCGTCAGCAGGGGGGTCATGGCTGCCAAGCGCAGAAAGTCACGTCGTTTCATCGTTTCTCCTAAAAACGTTTTTCTCGTGTGTCTGCAAACGCCACCCATGTTGTCGAGGATGGGCCGAATAGAAAGGCCGCTTTGTTCCCCATGGGTGGCAGGCGAAGTGTATGGGAACAGCGGAAGCGGGCGGCATCGAACCCGTCCCGACACGCTCACGCAGCACACATCCGCCTGCGGCCCATCATTCGGCGAATGCTGCTCCCTGGGCGGCCAGCCGAGCGGCGGCAATACCCTGGCCGACGGAATCGACTGAATAGCCGCACCCTGACTTGGCACCGTGCTCAGATGTGTATTTATAGCGCTGAAATCGACGTTGGCTAGTCGGGTCTGGAATCGGGCCCGGGTTTCGGCCCCATGCCCGGAGAGCGGTATCGAGGAGGGGAACGCCATGCCTTGCATGAAGGCGCCCCCCGCCATTGATTCACCGCAATACCAGCCGCTCCACTACGAAAACCAGTGCGGCAACGAAGCCGACAACGATTGCGAAGCGCAGCACGCGGCCGAGGGTGCGCAGGTATTTGCGGTTGCCGGTGAACAGCCACGCCAGTGCGAGCGCCACCACGATGATGAGCAGGACGACGAGCAGCAGGCGGACCACGATCATCAGAGCGGGATCATGCCGTAAGCGGATGCAGGCGCAGGAAGGCGGTGGGGACGTCCTCGTCGCGCTCGAAGCTGACGTATTCCCAGGCGTCCTGATGCTGCAGCAGCTCGCGCAGCAGCGCGTTGTTCAGCGCGTGGCCGGACTTGTAGGCTTCGAAGGCGCCGATGACGGGATGACCGAGCAGGTAGAGGTCGCCGATGGCGTCGAGCACCTTGTGTTTGACGAACTCGTCGTCGTAGCGCAGGCCGTCCTGGTTCAGCACGCGGAATTCGTCCATGACGATGGCGTTGTCGAGCGAGCCGCCCAGCGCCAGGCCCTGGTTGCGCAGATATTCGACCTCGTGCATGAAGCCGAAGGTGCGCGCGCGCGCGACTTCCTTGGTGTAGGCGGTGTCGGCGAAGTCGATGCTGACGGTCTTGCCGCTCTTGTCGAACACGGGATGCTTGAAGTCGATGGTGAACTCGACCTTGAAGCCGTTGTGCGGGACG
>JAHJNP010000119.1 GCA_018820745.1 Gammaproteobacteria bacterium | reverse complement strand
AGATCGTGTTCACGGCCAGCGGCACGGAAGCCAATCACCTGGCGATAGCGGGCGCACTGGCGGCACGTCCGGGCAAGCTTCATGTGGTGGTCAGTGCGGTGGAGCATCCGTCCACCCTGGATTTGCTGGCGCATCTGGAAGCGACCGGCGTCCGCGTCACGCGGTTGCCGGTCGATCAGGACGGAATGCTCGATCTCGCGGCGCTTGAACAGGCGATCACGCCGGACACCGCGCTGGTATCGCTGATGTGGGCCAACAACGAAACCGGCGTGCTGTTTCCGATCGCGGAAGCCGCGCAGATTGCCCGGTCCCGCGGGGTGCTGTTTCACACCGATGCGGTGCAGGCGGCAGGCAAGATCCCGCTCGATCTGGCGCAGGTGCCGGTCGACCTGCTTACGCTGGCCGGGCACAAGTTCCACGCGCCCAAGGGGGTGGGAGCCCTGTTCGTGCGCAAAGGCCTGAAGCTGCAGCCCATGCTGTTCGGCCACCAGGAGCGCGGTCGCCGCGGCGGCACCGAGAACGTCCCCGCCATCGTCGGCATGGGCGTGGCCTGCGAACTCGCGGCACGCGAACTGGACGCCAAAGCCGCGGCGATGGCGGCCCTGCGGGACCGGCTCGAAACCGGCGTGCGCCTGCGCATCCCCTGCGCCCGCATCAACGGCGGCACGGCGTTGCGGGTCGGCAATACCTGCAGCGTGCGCTTCGGCGAACTTGCGGCAGAGGCGATCCTCGACAAGCTGGACCGTGCCGGCATCTGCGCCTCGTCCGGCGCGGCCTGCACCGCCGGCGGCAGCGCGCCGTCCCATGTGCTGACAGCCATGGGGCTGAGCGAGGCGGAAGCGCTGGCGACGGTCCGCTTTTCCCTGAGCCGGTATACGACCGAAATCGAAATCGACCACGTGATCGATGCATTGGCTGCAATTTTGAAACGCATGACCGCCGAGGCGGCGTGAAGCACTCACTTAACCAGAAGAACCTACAGGGAAACACCATGAAAGTGATGCTCAGAAAAGACGCCAAGGGAATCTTGTCCGCCTACATACCGAAGAAGGATCTGGAAGAGCCCATCGTGTCGATGGAACAGGCGGACATGTGGGGCGGCATCGTCACGCTGGCCAACGGCTGGCGCCTGGAACTGCCGGCGATGGGGCCGGAGACGGTATTGCCGTGCACCGTGGAAGCGCGTCGGCTGGGAGAGTGAAGATGATTACGCAAGACGATCTTGGGCGCATCGATGGCTTGCTGGCCGCGCCGGCGGCGGGCGGCAATCCGCTGGCGGATTTTCGCGGCGCCTTCCCCGGCTTGTCGCTGACCCGCTGCGATGCCTTCGACATGCGCGATGAACAGGCATTCCGCGAATATCCGACGTTCAATCTGTACCTGGTGGACGGCCGCGATCACTGCTGGCACATCACCGACGATCCCGCTGCCGCAACCGGCATCGTGGTCGCTGCGCGCAACTAAGGACACATCATGGACCAAGGCTGGATTCCGCTTTCCGACCCCGACATCAGCCAGCTGGAACTGGATGCGGTGCGCGATGCGCTCACTTCGCCGCGCCTGAGCCAGGGACCGCTGGTTGCAGAATTCGAGTCCGCTTTTGCCGCGTACACCGACCGCCGGCACGGCGTGGCAACGGCCAGCGGCACCCTGGGGCTGCTGCTGGCATTGAAGGCAATGGGCATCGGCCCGGGGGATGAGGTGATCGCTTCGCCCTACAGCTGGCATCAGATTGCCCATGCCATCGCGCTGGCCGGCGCCACCCCCGTGTTCGCCGACATCGAGTACTGGTCGGGCACCCTGGCGCCCGACAAGGTCGTGGCGAAGATCACGCCGCACACCCGCGCCATCCTGGCGGGCAACACCAACGGCCACCCCGCCCCCTGGGAGGCGCTGCGTGAAATCGCCACCAACCATGGCCTGCGGCTGATCGAGGATTCCACCGAAGCGATCGGCTCGACTTACCAGGGGCGGCGGGTCGGCGGTTTTGGCGATTGCGCCGTGTTCGATTTTTCCCAGCCGAGCGCACTCACCTGCGGCGAAGGCGGCATGGTGGTGACCGACGACGCCGAACTGGCGAGCAAGCTTCGCTATCAGCGCACCCGCAAGACCGACGAGCGATTTTCCGTGGTGATCGGCGGCAATGTGCCGTATCAGGCCGGCATGAGCGAGCTGTCGGCGGCGCTGGGATTGACCCAGCTGCAGCGCATCGACCAGATCCTCGACCGGCGCAAGAACGTCGAGCAGATTTACTACGACTTCGTCAAATCGTTCGAAGGCATCAAAGACCCCTACATCGGGCCGGATGTGACCGAAGTGCACTGGTTTCTGTATCTGGTGCATCTCGGCACGCGCTTTTCCAAAAGCAGCCGCGATGCCATCGTCAACGACCTGCACACCGAGAAGATCGAGAGCGCGGCGTACTGCCAGCCGCAGCATCTGCAGGCGTTTTATACCCAACTGGGCTATCGCAAGGGCGATTTCAAGGTCACGGAAAAAGTGGCCGATCGCATCATTGCGTTGCCTTTTCACGCGCATGTGAACGAAGCCCAGGTGGGCTTCATCGTGCAGACCGCCAAGGACGCCTCGATCAACATCGGTGCGGGCGCGGCGATCT
>JAHJNP010000118.1 GCA_018820745.1 Gammaproteobacteria bacterium | reverse complement strand
CTGTCGAGCACACGGCCCAGCAGGGCGTCCCCGACCGGCAGGTGGCGGGTGCGGTCGCTCGGCCGGCGCCTGGGATGTCTCACGCCGCCCAAGCGGGGCAGGGTGGGGATCACTTCCACCGGAAACACCCGGGCGCCGGGCACGATGCCCTCGACGTCGCTTTGCGGCATGAGGAAAATCCGGTTGCCGTCAAATCCCACCACCTCGGCCTCCAGCTGCGTCCCGTTGGGCAGGGGGACAGTGCAGGCGCTGCCGACCGGCAGTTTCAGGCCGACCGCTTCCATCACCAGACCCGCCACCCGGGTGACGCGCCCCGACACCTGCATCGGCTCGGCGATCGCAAGCAGCTCGCTGCAATCCTGCAGATAGGCTTTCCAGCGGGCGCTGTGGGGTTGGGTGTTCATCCTAAATTCCTCACCACAGAGACACGGAGGCACGGAGAAAGACAAGAGGTCAACAGGCTACTCGCACTTGGCCACTCACCCGACAGGTGACAGGGCGTCACGATGTAAGTCTTTGTTTTTTTCTCTGTGCCTCTGTGCCTCTGTGGTTCAAATGCGGTTTTCGGGTTCATTCGTGTACCTCAGGCGGCCAGCCAGTCCGAATCCTTGCCCAGCGCGGCGGCCAGGCGCTGCCAGCGGGTGGGCAGGGTGGCATCGATCTGGTTGCTGGCGGTTTCCACCCGGCAGCTGCCGCGCCCAAGCGCTGCATCGTCGGCCAGCTGCCAGCCCATTTTGGAGAGTTCGTCGCCAATCCTGTCCTTGACCAGAACGGCATCGTCAGGATTCAGGAACAGCAGGGCCGGCTGGTGCAGCGCCGGCAGGTAGCGAACCGCTTCCTTGACGATGGGGATGACCAGTTCTGGGCGTACTTCCAGCGCCGACTTCAACAATGCGCGGGCAAGATCGACCGACAGGTCGAGCACCTGCTGCGAGATGGTTTCATCGGCCTTGCCGACTTCCGTCGTGAAAGCGTCTGCCAGGTTGCTCAGGCGCGTGGCTTCAAGCGCCGCTTTTTGCTTGCCATCGGCATAGCCCTTGGCAAGCCCCTCGGCATGGCCGGCGTTGTAGCCTTCCTGCCGTGCCTGATCCTGGATGCCGCTGATCTGTTCGATCGTCGGCAGGGAGATGCCTGCGTGGCTCGATTTATTGACCGAGTGCGGCGAACCCTCGAAGCTGGCCATCTCCCAGGGCGTGCAGGCCGGCTGATCCACGCTGGATATCACGCTAGACATACGCTTCTTCCCCGTTTCCGCCCAGCGAGATCTGGCCTTCATCGGCCAGGCGGCGAACCACCGCCAGGATTTCCTTCTGCTGCGCCTCGACCTCGGACAGGCGAACCGGCCCCTTGGAATCCAAGTCTTCACGCATCATGTCAGCGGCACGCTGCGACATGTTCTTGAAGATTTTTTCGCGCATGTCCTCCGACGCACCCTTGAGCGCGATGATGAGCGAGTCGGACTGCACTTCGCGCAGCAACAGCTGGATGCCGCGGTCTTCGATGTCCATGATGTTCTCGAACACGAACATTTCGTCCATGATCTTCTGCGCCATCTCGGGGTCGTAGCTTTTGAGGTATTCCATGGCGGCGGATTCGTTTTCGCCGTTCATGAAGTTGAGGATGTCCGCTGCGGCGCGCGTGCCGCCCATCGGCTGCTTCTTCAGCACGTCGCTGCCGGACAGCAGCTTGGTCAGCACGTCGTTGAGTTCGCGCAGCGCGGTCGGCTGCACGCCGGAGAGCGTGGCGATGCGCAGCAGCACGTCATTGCGCAGGCGTTCGGTAAAGCAGGCCAGCACCTCGCAGGCTTGGTCGCGTTCCAGATGGACCAGAATGGTTGCGACGGTCTGCGGATGTTCGTTGTGGACGAGGTCGGCCACCGATTCGGCGTCCATCCATTTCAGGCTTTCGATGCCGCTGGCATCGCCGCCGCCACCGAGAATCCGGTTCAGCAGCGACGACGCCTTGTCGTCGCCCAGCGCATTCTTGAGGACGGTGCGGATATAGTCGTTGGAATCCAGGCCGAGCGAGGAATTCAGGTCCACCACCGTGTTGAAGTTCTCCAGCACGTTCTCCACATCCTCCTGCGGAATGGATTTCATGCTGGTCATGGCCTCGCCCAGCTTCTGCACTTCACGCGGGCCGAGAAACTTCATCACCTCCGATGCGCCAGTCTCGCCCAGCGCGAGCATCAGGATCGCGCCCTTGGTCACGCCGCTTGGTTCACTCATTGCTGCCCACCCAGGTTTTTACGATGTTGGCGACCACGCGCGGATCCTCGTTGGCCATCTTTTGGGCCCGCGACAGGTTTTCCTGATAGTTGCGCTGGCCGGGAAGCGCCAGCATGCCGGCATCGGCGTGCTGCAACTGGGGGCTGATCGGGGGCTGTGCCATTGCGACGGAGAGTTTCTTCAGCATCGGCTTGAGCACGCGCAGGTACAGGATGAGCATGAGCAGCGTCATCAGCAGGTATTTGCCTGCAGTCTTGGCCATCTGGATGTATTCGATATATTGGGGTTGCTTCCACCAAGGCAGTTCGGGGAGCGCTTCCGGTTGCTCTGCGCGGGCGAAAGGCGTGTTCACCACGTTGACGGAGTCGCCGCGTTCCGCGTTGAAACCCATGGCCTCCTTGACCAGATTGGAAATCTGCGTCGTTTCAGCCTCGGTCAGCGGCTTCATCTCCACCGTGCCGTCCGCGGCGGTGGTTTTCTTGTAATTGACGACCACCGCGACCGACAGCCGCTTCAGCCCGCCGACACCCTGCTGCACATATTGAATGGTCTTGTCGACCTCGTAGTTGACGGTCTCATCCTTGCGCGTATTGGTGCTGGATCCCCCGTTGACCGCTGCGACGGCGCCCTGTCCCGGCGCAATGATCGGTGCGGTGGCGGGTGCCGGCGGCTGGTTGGTGAGCGCGCCCGGCACGCCGCCCGGATTGCCGTTGCCGTTCAGCGATTCGCTGGTCTGCTGGCTGCGCACGACCTTGGCATCGGCCGCCTGGTTCGGCTTGTAGGATTCCACTGCCTGCTGGCTGCGCGAAAAGTCGACGTCGGCCGTCGCCTCGGCGCGCACGTTGTTGGGGCCGACGATCGGGCTGATGATCGACTCGATCCGCTTCACCACGTTCTGCTGCAGTTCCTGTACATACTTGATCTGGCTGGGGTCCATGCCATTGGCGCTGGCCGTCTTGCCGGTTTCGGAGAGCAGGTTGCCGTTCTGGTCGACCACGGTCACGTTCTTGATCGGCAGCTCGGGCACGCTGCTGGCAACCAGGTGGACGATGGCGCTGATTTGCTGCAAATCCAGCACGCGGCCGGGATGCAGGTTCAGCAGCACCGAGGCAGTGGGCGTCTTCTGCTCGGAAACGAAGACCGAATCCTTGGGCATGGCCAGGTGCACGCGCGCGGACTGCACCACGGAGACCGATTCGATCGAGCGCGCCAGCTCGCCTTCCATGGCGCGCTGGAAATTGACCCGCTCGACAAACTGCGATGAGCCGAGTTTCTGGTTTTCCATCAGCTCGAAGCCGACATTGCCGCCCTTGGGCAGGCCTTGCGAAGCCAGTTTCAGGCGCGCATCGTGCACGCGGTCGGCGGGCACCAGCACCGCGCCGCCGCCTTCTGAATACTTGTAGGGAACGTTCATTTTCTCCAGTTCGGCGACAATCGCGCCGCCGTCGCGGTCGCTGAAATTCGAGAACAGCACGCGATAATCCGGCTGCTGTCCCCACATCCAGACCGCGCTCATGACCGCAATGGCTGCGGCCACGCCCAGCGCCAGCATGATTTTTTGTCCACCGGCCGTCCGGGTGAAATCCATGATGTTGCCCGGAACCACAATCTCGCCTCCTGCTGCCATATTATTCGGCCCCCATCGTGCTGGCGTCATGGATCATCTTGTTTCTGTTTGCCGTGTTCACGTCGTGCTTCCCCATGAGAACTTCCGCTTTGTGATCGAATTATCGGCACTGCCAGGGTTTTCAATCGGGGGAATAGGCGCCGGTTTTCCGCGCTTATCGAACTTATGGCTTGCGGCCCGGCTGATAAGGTGAGCACGTGGAAAAACCGCCTGGCAGGCGGCTGAATGGGCAAAGGAGGACGCGATGAGTATTGGTGCAATCGACACAGGCCGGATCGAAGCGATGATGGCGCAGCTGCAGGCTGCGGCGGCACGCACGTCCCCTGCGAATGCCAACCCCCTGAGCGATGGCGCCCTGCAGACCAAGCAGGCTGCAGGTGCGGTCGACTTTCAGTCAGTCCTCAAAACTTCGCTCGACCAGGTCAACCAGGTCCAGCTGCAGTCTCAGCATCTGGCCCAGCGTTTCGAAATGGGCGACAGCACGGTCAGCCTCTCCGACGCCATGATCTCATTGCAGAAATCCAGCATCGCCCTGCAGCAGACCGTGCAGGTGCGCAACAAGCTGGTGTCCGCCTACCAGGAAATCATGAGCATGGGCGTTTAAGGAGAGCACCCCCGCGTTGCGGGGGCTCCAGGTTGCAAGGTTGCAAGGTTCAAGATGCAAGATGCAAGATGCAAGTTGTTCGTCGCCAAGCATACAGCCGCGCGCTTTGTGTGGCCCTTGTATCTTGTATCTTGAAACTTGTACCTTGAATCTCAATGCATCGCGCCCAGTGCCTTGCGCAGGGCATTCGCCAGGTCCTCGGCGACAAACTTCGCCACATAGGCATCCGCGCCCACTTTCTTGACATGCGCTTCGTTGGTCGAACCGGTCAGCGAGGAATGAATCACCACGGGAATGGAACTGAAGCGCGGATCCTGCTTGATGTTGCGGGTCAGGGTGAAGCCGTCCATTTCGGGCATTTCCAGGTCGGTCAGCACCAGGGCGATCTTGTCGTGCACGGTTTTGCCTTCGGCTTCCTCCTTGTCGGAGATGGCCCGCAACTGATCCCAGGCTTCCTTGCCGGTCTTGCACATGATGAAGGGCAGGCCCATGGCTTCCAGTCCCTGTTCGATCATGGTGCGCGCGATCAGCGAATCGTCCGCGGCCAGGATGACGGTGCCGGGTTTGATCTCCACGGTGGCGCCAATGGTGGCGGTATCGATGTCCGGTTCGGTCGGCGGCATCACCTTGCGCAGGATCGTTTCCACGTCCAGCACCTGCGCCAGGCGGTCGCTGTTTTCGCCGTCCAGGCGGGCGAGGCTGGTCACCATGCCGCCTGCGGCATTGCCCTCGGCCGACAGCACCTGACGCCAGTCGAGGCGCACGATGTCCTCCACCGACTCGACGGCAAAGGCCTGGGTGCTGCGGGCATATTCGGTGATCAGCAGGATATTCAGCCCGGTTTTCGGGGTGCAGCCTGTCACCGCCGGCAAGTCGATGACCGGGATGATCTGGCCGCGCAGGTCGACCACGCCCATCATGTGGGAGTGCGATCCGGCCACCGCCGTGATGGTCGGCATGGGGATGATTTCCCGTATCTTGAACACGTTGATGCCGAACAGTTCGTTTCGATCGAGATTGGCATCCTCGCCCAGACGAAACAGCAACAGCTCCAGCTTGTTGGAGCTGGTCAGATTGGTTCGTTCGTCAATTTCCTGCTGGATCGTTTGCATGGCGGGGATTCCTCGAATTATCTTAAAAACTTCAGTTCATTCACCACAGAGACACGAAGGCACAGAGAAAAGCAAAAGGTGCAGAAAGACTTGCTGTCCCCACCGATGGATGACGGGAAACTGTCTTTTTGCTTTTTTAACGCTGTGTCTCCGTGCCTCTGTGGTGAATTGCTTTTTCCGGGTGCAGGCGCGCCTAAAGGCTGTTGCGCCGTGCACGCTCGATATCCATGACAAAGCGCTGCAACTTCGCCGCCATGTCGTTGGGCAAGTCAATAAACCGGCAGCCCAGGCGGGTCTGGAAGGCGCCGTTGGGCAGGCGGATCTGGGCCGAATTGCGCACTTCAAGCGAAGTGATGATCGTGTCCGACTCGGGCAGCAGCAGCCGGCAGTCCGGCAGGGTTCGGCCGGTTGCGGGACCGAGACGCCCGCCGGTTTCGGCAATCGCCACCCCGCCGCAGCCGATATCCACCAGGTGCGTGGTGATCGGGTCGGTGTCGCCATCCGCGGTCGACGGCACGATGCACCTGACCGGGTTGGCGATGGGCATCGGCACCCTGAAATGCTCGCGGCGCTGCAGGCGGACCAGCGACTTGGGCAGGGCAATGCGCAGCGCGGGCAGCCCCTCGTACTTGCACCAGGCGACCGCGCCGGTGGCAAACGAAATCGATACGCCGTCGAGCTGAGCGACGAACTCGGCCCCCTTGCCGGACATCAGTTCCTGGTTGAGCGCGTCGCCGCGGGCGCTGTCGAGAATCAGCGTGTTCCTGGCCTCGTTCACCGCCAGCACCGAGGTGACGATGATCTGCCGGCTGCCTATCAGGTCGAGATTGACCAGCAGCTTGCGTTTCTGGATCGCGCGCAACTGGAACAGGATATCCGCGCGTGAATGCAGGGTGTAACGCGCCATCAGGTCGTCACGGTCGGCGGGACTCAAGTTGTGTTGCGGAGAGGAAAGCATATGGATCAGGCGTTAGGGTTCGGAAGGGCTTTTTCGGCCGCCTCCAGATGATAGAGCCAGGCCAGCAGTTCGGCCACGACGATATATAACTGGGGCGGGATGTGGCTGTCGAGGTCGATCTGCATCAGCAGCGCCAGCAACTCGCGCGATTCGTGAACGTAGACGCCGGACGCCCGCGCCCGCTCGATGATGGTGTCGGCCACAATGCCGCGCCCCTTGGCGACCACGCGCGGCGCGCCATCGCCATCGCGATAGGCGATCGCGGCGGCGGCGCGCTGCTTGTCAGGCGCCGGCGTCATGATCCCGTTCCACCGTCAGGGCCCGCAGCGTGCAGCCGGCCGCCGCCAGCTGCTCGGCCAGCTGGCCCTGGTTCTGCCGCAGCAGGGGTTCGACGTCGGACTGTTCCGGCACCATGCGGATGCTGAACGCCTGATTCGCATCGAGCTTGATGTGCACGGTCACAGTGCCGAGTTGCGGCAAGCTCAGCTTGAGCTTCGATTCCCAGCCGGCGCTGGCTTCGTCGCCGGGCATCGCAGCCGCCTGATCCTGCGCGTGTTCGGTTTCATGGCGCAGCAGCCACTCCAGCGTCTGGCCCGGCCACACCTCGCCGCGCCAGACGAATTGCGGCGACTCCAGCACCTGCAGCTGCTGCGTCAGCAGGGCATGCATCGGATTGAGCTGCTTCGGGGTGGAGGCTTCCGCGGCGTTGAGCAGGGCCATCGGGTTGGCCGCGGCGCGTGCGGCCTCGGCCGCCGCCAGCTTGTTTTGCGGTTCCTGCATCAGTCCGTCCAGACTGTCCTGGCCGACCGCCCAGTTGGCCAGGTGCGACTCATAGAACAGCCCGCTGCGGACCAGCGCGGTGCGCAGCGCGAGCGCGATCAGGGCCGGGTTCGTCGTCACCTGATCGAGCAGGGGGCCGGGCGGGGTAAGCGTGGGCAGGGCGTTGCGGGCCGGCAGCTGCTGCATCAGGTCGCTCAGCATGCGTGCGGTCTGGCTCAGTTTCGGGCCATCGCCGGCGTCGGCTTCGGCGGGGTCGAGCAGAAACACCGCCTGCGGCATGTGGCCGGCAAAGCGCAGGCGCAGGGTGTCGCCGGGGGCCGCCGGGTGGGGCAGGCGCGTGGCAATGGTTTGCCCATCGATTTCGACCAGCGAAATGCCTTTCGTCTGGCTCACTACCAGACCGGTCAGCGTCTGCCCGATTTTCAGCTGCTCGAATACGGCCCGTGGCCCGGCCTGATCGCGTTCGGTGGCATTCAGTACCGGCTGCACCGCCACCAGGGCGGACAGCGGCCGACCCGGGGCGTCCGGCTTGGGCGGGACATCCAGGATGCGGGGCAGGTACTGAACCGGGAACATGAAAAAAGGGGATGTTACGCCCGCTGCGCGCCGTAAGCATCGACGCCGCGCTGGCCCGAGCGCGTCATGTGCAGCCGCTGTTGCAGCTCGTGCAGGCGTGGCTCGGTCAGCGCACGGATCCTGGCATCGTTCTGCAGGATGGCGCGGATGATCGCCACCTTGGCGCGTTGCTCGTTCTCGCTCAGCGGCAGCGGCGCGGCCTGCATCAGGCTGCCGACGTAGCCGCGGCAGCGCTGCTCCAGCGCGGCCAGATGATCCCATTCGCCTTCGCTGGCGGCGTTCAGCATGCTGCCGGTGAGTTCGGAGAGCGATTCGTAGGTGGTGAGCATTTCGTTGCTGGTCATGGGGGTCTCCGGGTCAGGCGGCAACAGGGCTGGGGGCGGCGGGCCCGATCTGCTTCCAGGCGCCGTGCAGTTCCTGCAGCAGGCCCTGCACTTCTTCCAGCGGCGCAATCTGGTTCTTGATGTGGGCCAGCATCAGGCGCTGGTTCATGTAGTCGTACAGCGCGTCCAGCCGCTGTGCGATCTCGCCGCCCTGCTGGAGGTCGAGTGCGGCACGCAGGCCGTCCTGGATGATGGTGCTGGCTTTGGTGATGGCTGCCGATTTTTTGGCGATATCGCCCTCGTTCATGTGCTTGATGGCCATCCGCACCGCCAGCTGGGCGCCTTCGTACAGCATCACGATGAGCTGGTGCGGGGTGGCCGCGACGACGCCGGTTTCCAGGCCGACCTTGGCGTAGGCATTGGCCACGTTGCCGGAATTCGTGTACGCGCTTGTTTCATGATTGACCTGCTGCGGCGGGGCCGGCGGCAGGTCGTCCCGGACCGCCGCCGGAGCAGCGGGGATCGCGCCGGTTTCCCGGCCGACCTTGGCGTAGGCGCTGGCGGCACTTCTTGAATTCGTATACACGTCGTTCTCCCGATTGATTTACTTCTGGTTGCCTGGCAGGTTGGCCAGCTGTGCCGTCAGAAAAGTACTGGTGGTGTCCATGTTGCTGAGCATGGTGTCGAGCGCGGTGAACTGCGCGCGGTAGCGTTTCTCGATGATGACCAGGCGCGCTTCCATTTCGGCGCGGCGCTTGCCGATATCGGCGATGCTCTGGTTGATGCCGTCGGTGCGGGCCGCGATGAAACTGTCGGTGTCCAGCGAGGACTTGGCCCACGTGCTCAGCTTCGAAGCGTAGCCCTGGGAATAGTTGATCACCCCGCGCTCGCCCAGTGCGCCGCCGTTGATGATGAGGTCCATCCCGTTCGCATTGCCGCTGGTTGCGCGCAGCAGCTGGCCGGCGCCGGTCGCGGCGAGCCCGCCGATCGTCCCGGCCACATCCACGCCGATGGTCGGTGTGTCGCCGGCCAGCCCCAGCGCTGCCGCCGCGGTCCCGCCGCTGACGCTCACGCTCGAGGTCGCGCCGTATTTCGCCGAGGTCAGGGTGAACAGCCCGGCGCTTTCCGTAATGGCGACCGCAATGCCCTTGGCGGACAGCGCGGACGCCCCGTTGATTTTCGTCTGCAGCTCGGCCAGCAGCGCGTCCGCGGTGCTGTAGGTGCCGGGTTCCAGGGTGATGGAGGCGGTGACGCCGTCGACGATCAGCTCGAGGGTGTCGTTGCTGCCGGCCACGATGTCCAGCGGCGTGGTGATCGCCGACGCACCCACCGTTTTGCCCTGGGTGGCGAGCTGCGTGACGTTCACCGCATAACTGCCGGGTTTGACCGTACTGCCGGCGCTGCTGAACGACACCAGGCTGTCGGTGCTCTTGCCGACCGAGGCGAACAGGCTCGCGATCTCGTCGAAATTGTTGTTCATCGCATCGCCGAGCTTGGCCTGGTCCACCGCCAGGCTGCCGTCCAGCTGGAACGACACGCCGATGCTCGAAAGCGTCTTCAGGTCGCCCGGCGTGCCGGTCACCGCCGAGCCGAGAATGCCGCGCAACTGCGTCTGCAGCGAGCGCACCGTGGAGTCGCCCTGCAGGATCGCGCCCCTCTTGCTGGCCGCATCGTAGGCCGAGAGGCTCTTCAGCGTGCCGGCCAGGTCGTTGTAGGCCTTGACGAAACTGTTGATGGAATTGCTGATCGTGGTGGTGTCGCGCGTCACCGTCAGCTTCTCGGGCGAAGCGGTGATCTTGTTCAGGTTCAGGGTCACGCCCTGCACCACATCGCTGACGGTATTGGAGGACTTGCTGATCGCCACGCCGTTCACCATCAGGTTGGCGTTCTGCGCCGTCAGGGTCTCCGACAGGTTCTGCGTGCCGGCCGGATCGTGTGCCAGCAGGCTGCCGACCGCGGCATCGCCGCTGACCGTCACCTTCATGCTGTTGCTGGCGCCCTGGCTGTCCGACGCGAATGCCAGGCGGTAGGGCGTGCCGCTGCCGTCGTTGATGAGGGTTGCCTTGACACCGATCTTCGCCGCATTGACGGCGTCGCGTATCCCCTGCAGCGAGTTGTTGCTGCTGTCGAGGGTGATGCTCTTGGTGCCCTTGCCGTTCGAGGTGAACGACGCACCGCTGTAGGCCCCCGCGTCGAACGTTCCGCCGCTGACGGTGCCGAAATCGAACGTGACCGTGGTCGCCGCACCGCTGCCGATCGCGGCCGTGCTGCTGGCCTGGCCGGCGGCAACCAGTTGCTGCGCCTGGGCCAGGCTGCTCACTTCAATGGAATAGGTGCCCGCCACCGCAATGCTGGTGGCTGAGGCGGTAAAAAAGCTCTTGTCCGAGGGCGTCGCCGTCAGGGTCTGGAACTTGCTGGCACTGTTCAGCCCCTGCAGCGAGTTGTTGCTGCTGTCGAGGGTGATGCTCTTGGTGCCCTTGCCGTTCGAGGTGAACGACGCACCGCTGTAGGCCCCCGCGTCGAACGT
>JAHJNP010000117.1 GCA_018820745.1 Gammaproteobacteria bacterium | reverse complement strand
CCCGCCGCCGAATTCGGCGATGCCGTCGTCGGCGTGGGCGCGCAAGCGCTCAAGATCCCACCCCGGAGAATTTGCCACGCAGACAATCGGCGGCAGCGTGCGGCCGTGCCGCAGCATGTCGTGCAGCGCGGGGAATATCTTGCGTCGGGCAAGGTCGCCGCTGGCGCCAAACAGGACCAGGGCGTCTGAGATCGGTTTTTCGGTCACGGCATCAAATTCCAGGTTCGTTTCAGGCTGACGCAGGCGCGCCAACGATTTTTCATACAACAGCGTTTCTGGATGGGCGTGCTAGCTGAGCCGGCCCAGCCAGCCCGCCAACTGCTCGATGCCCAGCCCGACGCCGTGGGCCACCAGCGGCACTGCCCACACCCAGGCGGCCATCAGCCCCAGCGCCGCCGCCCCCAGCCCGACCGAGAACATGTCCAGCCCCGGCGTGGTGCGCGCCACGATGCCCAGCGCCAGCTGGATCAGCAGCGCCAGCGCCAGCAGCGGCAAGGCCAGCTGCACACCGGTGGCGAACAGCCAACTGGCGGCTTCGGCCAGCTGGCGCAGGTCGGTGGCGGCGGGCAGGACGGCAACCGGCATGACGGCGAAGCTGTCGCGCAGCGCATCGACGATCAGCAGATGGCCGCTGGCGCCCAGAAACGCCATCGCCGCCAGCCACCCCGCCAGCGCGCGCCAGGCGGCGTCCGCGGGCGCCGCCTGCTCGGCGGTCAGGGTCAGCAGGCCGCCGGTCGCGGTGTGGCCGGTCCATACCAGGATGGCCTCGACCGCAGCAAACACCAGCCGCACGCAAAGCGCCAGCGCCGCGCCCCACACGCCTTCCAGGCCCAGTGCCAGCATGCCCTGCACGCTGAACGGATCGATCGCATCGATCGCCAGCCCCGGCGCCAGCACCGCCGCCAGCACGGCAGCGATGAACACGCGCAACAGCAGCGGCAGGCGGCCGGTCAGCGGATCGAACAGCGCCCACCCGGCGAGGCGGGCGAAGGCGAACAGCCAGAGCGCCAGGCTCGCTTCGCTCAGAGGCATGAACAGCTCATTCGACAAGCGCCGGGAAATCGGTCAGCAGCATGCGCGCAAACTCGACCAGCTGCCCACCCATCCAGCTGCCCAGCACCGCCAGCACGACCAGCATGACGATGAGCTTGGGCACAAAGGACAGCGTGGGCTCAAGAATCTGGGTGGCGGCCTGGAACAGGCTGATGGCAATTGCGGTGAGCAGCCCCGCCAGCAATACCGGCGCGGCCACCAGCATCAACAGCCACAGCGCGTCGCGCGCCACGCCCTCCATCAAAAACTCCCGAGCAATGAGCCGACCAGCAGGTGCCAGCCGTCGACCGTGACGAACAGCAGCAGCTTCAAGGGCAACGACACCAGCTGCGGCGGCAGCATGATCATGCCCAGCGCGGTCAACACGGCAGCGACCACCAGGTCGATCACCAGGAAGGGCAGCACTACCATGAAGCCGATCTGGAACGCGGTCTTGAGCTCGCTGGTGAGGAAGGCCGGGGCCAGCGCGGCCAGCGGCACGCTCTCCACCTGCAGGGGGTCGATGCTCTTGTCGTCGCCGGTAAACAGGCTCAGGTCTTCGGCGCGGGTCTGCCGCAGCATGAAGCTTTTCAGCGGCTGCGCGGCCTGCGCGGCGGCGGCGTTGAAGCTCAGCGCGCCGTTGAGGTAGGGCTGATATGCCTCGGCATCGATGACCTTGAGCGCCGGCGACATCACGAATATCGTCAGCAGCACCGCCAGTCCCGTCAGCACCAGATTCGGCGGCGCGGTGTGGCTGCCCAGCCCCTGCCGCAGCAGGAACAGCACCACCGCGATGCGGGTGAACGCGGTGAACGCCAGCAGCAGGGCCGGCAAAAACGGGAACAGCAGCAGCCACGGCAGGCTCGCACCCGGCACGCCGATCACCTGCCCGCCTGCGCCGGGCGTCACGGCGAGCAGCGGCACGCTGCTGTCCGCACCCAGGGCAGGCACACTCAGCGCCAGCGCCGCCAGCGTCAGGATCACTTTCATCATGCGCGCTCCGTCATGGCTTTACCGGAATCGGCGGGCCTGGGCAGGGTATGCAGCAGCCGCACGTTGCCGCCCCCCACGCCCAGCAGCAGCCAGGTGTTGTCGACCTCGACCACCACCACGCGTTCGCGCGTGCCGACCGGCGTCGTTCCCACCACCTTGACTGCGCCGTGCGCGCCCATGCCAGGCAGATAGCGGCGGGCGAGCCACGCCACCGCGACGAATCCGCCGAGGATCAGCCCCAGGCTCAGCAGCACGGTCAGCATGCTGCCGGCAGTGTCGGGCGCGGCCAGCGCCAGGGAAGGAACCAGCAGCAACGCGCCTGCCGCGACGAACTTAACCATGCCGTATCACTCCTCGCGCCCAGCGCGTCATGTCGGTTGTGGGGTGCGGCAACCGCACGGCGAGCGTTGCCTGCGTGGAACCGGTTGTGATATTCCACGCCAGTGCAGCGGGTAGCGTGGCCTGCGCCGCCGCATCCAGCCAGCACTCCGCCAGCGCGGCGTCCAGAGTGTGAATCAGGGTGTGCGGCACAAACGGGGTCGTGCCCATCACGCGCCGGCCACCGAGGCGGCGCGTCAGCCACAAGCTGGCCAGCGCGGCATCGGGCTGCCAGGTGGGGAACGCCGCCGCGTCCGCCCCCACATCGACCGGCAGCGCCACCGCCCGGACCGGCAGGCGCAAACGCGCGCTCAACGTCGCGGCAAGCTTGCGGGTCAGGCGTGCCTGCAAATCGTCAGCGGCAGCGGCGGGTGCCGTCAGAAAAGCGGTTTCCGCTGGCGTAAGTTCCTGCAAATGCATCAACGCCCCTGCCGCCCCGCATCCTGGCGATGCGTCAGCTCCACCAGCTCGTCGTGCTCGCGCTGTTCGCTGCGGCGTTGCTGGATGGCGGCCTGCGCCAGATGGCGCTGCTCCAGCAAGCGCAACGCCTTGACCCGCTGCTCGACCTGCATCCACTCGGTCAGCCGCGCCTGCCAGTCACGGTGCGCGGCGTCGATGGCGGCTTGCGCGGCCTGCATTTCGGCGGCCTGCGCGTGCTGCAAACGATTCATTTCCTGCAACTGCGCCGCTGACACGCCATCGCGCAACTGGCTGGCCAACTGCGCAACGTGCGCATCGCGCAGCGTGGCCAGTTGCACCTGCCGCCCGCGCGCGCGCAGCCAGATGCCATGCGCGAACTTGACCGCGCGCGCCAGGCCCTCGGCCCGGCGTTCGGCCAGCTGCAGCACCCGCGCCAGGGAAAACGGCTTCAACTGATCACCTCATCCAGTCCGCTGCGAGCCGAATCCATCGGCGCGCGTTCGCGCATGCCCTGCATCAGATAGCCCTGCATTCGGGGATACAGCCGCACCCCCTCGTCCAGCACCAGGTCGGCGCCCGGCACATAGGCGCCGACGGCCAGCAGGTCGCGGCTGCGCATGTAGCGCGAATAGAGATACTTGAAGCGACGGGTGCGCTCCAGCGCTTCCTCGGAAAGCAGGTCGGGCTGGACCCGGCTGATCGAGGCTTCGATGTCGATCGCCGGGTAATGCCCGGCGTCGGCCAGATCGCGGGAGAGCACGATGTGGCCGTCGAGGATCGCGCGCGCCGCATCGGCGATCGGATCCTGCTGGTCGTCGCCTTCCATCAGCACGGTGAAGAACGCGGTGATCGAGCCGCTGCCGTTG
>JAHJNP010000116.1 GCA_018820745.1 Gammaproteobacteria bacterium | reverse complement strand
CGCGCGCGCGATGCCCGCCTCCGACAGCCAGAACGACAGCGTGCCCAGCACCAAGAGCAGCGGCAGCCCGGCAGAGAAGCCGAGGAACAGCATGCCGACGACGCGCGGGTGGGCGTAGACCCGAAGGGCGGCAAGCCAGGGGTGAGGGGTGGGCAACATATACGTTTTCGTGTCGACTATTCGCGAATGTTAATAGCTTGCTTATATGGAAGTGTCGGCAACTTGTTGATATAAAAGATAAAAAGTTGTTTGCTCTGGCGCGGTCATTAATTTTCGATTATTTGTTAACAAGCTGTTTATTCCGCATGGGCATGCAAAAAATTATGCTGCTTAAAGCCGCTACTCTATCTGATTGGGCTTCACCCAGCCGGTAATTTCTGGCACACAAAAGAGTTGTATGTGGCCATGGTCGATTCAAAAGAGCCATTAGGCTAAGATGCCGCCATGACTCAGCACGTAGAAAAGGCCGCCATTTTCGATAAGCCAACCTATCCGGCAAGCGAAGCCGCGTACATCCTCAATCTCCCCCCCGCTACAGTCAAAGCTTGGAGTTTTGGACAGAGCTATCGCGGAGGCGATGGCAAAGCCAAGCAATTCAAGGCTGTTATTCACGCAGCCGATTCCCAGCACAAATTGCTTTCATTCGCCAATCTGTGCGAACTGCATATCCTCGCCGCGATTCGGCGGGTTCATGGGGTACGGCTGAGCAAAGTACGTGATGCCGTTGAATACGTGCGAAACAAGTTGGGCGCTGACAGGCCGCTTATAGATCGTCAATTCATGACGAACGGTATTGACCTGTTTGTGGAGCAGGCCCCCAAGTTGCTGAACGTTTCGCAACAGGGTCAGGAGGCGCTGCGAGATGAGTTCATGGAGGCCTTGGCGCGCATCGAAAGGGATAGCAAAGGCAATCCGGTTCGGCTGTTCCCCTATAGCCGCAGTTCTGGCCAGACCGCAGAGCAACCCAAAGCGATCGTAATCGACCCTGCTCTGTCTTTTGGTCGGCCTGTCCTGACGGGCGCCGCAGTCCCGACCGACATAATTTTCGACCGCTTCCAGGCTGGCGATTCGCTGGAAGACATGGCGCTCGACTACAACGTTGACGAAAAAGAAATCGAAGAAGCCCTCCGCTTCGAACAGCGCCGCGCCGGCTGATCCGATCACCCTGTTTGTTGATCGTTGCGCCTGGAGCCGTTTGTTGGGCGAGGCGCTGGACAAGATCGGCGCGAACTACATAGCTCATCATCAGCGGTTTGCACCCGATGCGCCCGACGAGGAATGGCTGGCGGTTGCGGGCCGGGAAGCCTGGATTGTACTGACCCGCGACAAGCATATCCGCAGGCGCCCCACCGAACTCGAAGCCTTTCGCGAGCACAACGTCATCGTCTTCGTGCTCGCGGCCGGCAATGCCTCGGCGGCTGAAACCGCCGATCTCGTGACCCGTCTCTACGACAAAATCCAGAGACTCGGCGCTCAGGCAAAACTACCTGTCATGTACAGCGTGACCCGGTCGGGAATCAGCAAGCCCATCAAGTTCAAGTAGCGGTGGGTTTTTTCCGGCTGCGCTTGACGGTGGCGGCTGGCAGCAGCGACGTCAGTGCCTGATAGCGCTGGAACAGAAAGGCCACCCGCTCGGCGTCGGATTTGAGGCCGGTTTTACCGTAGGCTTTGTCCACCGCTGCGTCGAGCTTCTGGTGCGCCTTCAGCAACGCGGGCGGCATGGTCAGTGGGTCGTAGAGGTCGGCGAGAGTGGCGCCGGGGAAAGCGGCGCGGGCGTCGAGCACGGCCTGCGCGGCGGCTTCGATGGCCTGCCGGGTTTTGTCGGCGGGGGCGTCGGTTCCCCTTGCGCTGCAAGAAGAACATAAAGGCCAGGGGAAGTTGTTGTAGACCGACGGTTCATAACGATAACGACTTTCCAGACGACCGCAGGTGTAGCGCACCCATGCGTTGTGCATGGTGCTGTTCATGATGCCGAAGTGAAACAGGGTTGCGCCAACGGCGATCCGCAGTTGATTGCTGGCGATTACATCGCTGGAGAGAAAACCTATGGGAATAAACCGGCGGTTCTCAGATGACACTTCCGGTAGCGCTAAGTAGTCGCCATCCGGTTGCCTGTCCTGGGTAAACAAGGTGGGCTGGTTGGCAAATTCCCGCACGCTCTTGGTCGGGCTCCGTTTGCGTGTCTCGGCCACGGCCGCCACCCGCTTTATGACGTGCGGCATGGATTTCAATTCGCCCGGGCCGATGCCTTTCAGCCATAGACACCAACGGGGATTGCCGTTAATGAGTTCCTCTCCGCCGATATAGACCCGCAACCACTTTTCGGCGGCAGGTTCTATTGATAGCAGTTCGGCCTTCTCCGCTTCGGTAAGGATCAGATAGCCGCCATCCGTGGGCTGGCTGCCTTTGATGAGCTGCGGCAAGCCTGGCGGCGTGGTGGTTCTCGACGGCAGGATGACATCCGGCGCATCGACGAGATAGGGGTTGATGTTGGCCGCATGGATGGCATGTGGCTCGCCCTTGATGTCCTCGTATTCAAAGATGGTTTTCTCTGCCGTATCGCGCAGCCCGAAGCCGACGATCACGCAATGTACTGCGGCCTTGCCACGCGCTTCATTGCTCCATGAGAAGGTGCGATGGGCAAAATGGATGCGCGCCCCGTGCTCCAGCAGGTAGCCCCAGAGTGTGCCGACCTGTTCGCCTTGGCAGATGCTGTTGGTGGATACTAATGCGCAGGTGATGGCCGGGTTGGTTTTCATGTAATCCGCAGCCTTGCGATGCCAGCAGGTCACATAGTCCAAGCGGCCGAAACGCCCATCAGTGCCCCAAATCCGCTCCATGTCCGCCATCTGCTCCGCATTGCGCCACTGGTGTCCGATAAACGGCGGGTTGCCCATCACGTAGCTTGCCCGCTCCGCCGGCAGCACGCTGTTCCAGTCGAGCGTGAGCGCGTTGCCATGGACGATCTTGGGGCTGGTCTTGAGCGGAATGCGGGCGAAATACATGCCGAATTCCTCGCTTACCCTGAGGTTCATCTGGTGGTCGACCAGCCACAGCGCGACCTGGGCGATCTGCGCGGGGAATTCCTCGATTTCGATGCCGTGGAACTGGTCGACGTCGATGGAGAGCAACTGGAAAATATCGACCAGCGATTGCTTGAATTCGCGTTCCAGGGCGAGCGAGGCGCGCAGGATGTCCAGCTCCAGCAGGCGCAGCTCGCGGTAGGCGATGACGAGGAAATTGCCGCAACCGCAGGCGGGGTCGAAGAAGGTGAGCCCGCGCAACTTTTTGTGGAATTCGAATAGCTTGTTGCGCTGCCGCTTGACCTTGTCGAACTCGGCCCACAGCGCGTCGAGGAACAGCGGCTTGATGAGCTTGAGGATGTTTTCCTCGCTGGTGTAGTGCGCGCCCAGGTTGCGCCGCGCCTTGTCGTCCATGATCGACTGGAACAGCGCACCGAAGATGGCGGGCGAGATTGCGGCCCAATCCAGCGCGCAGCAATCGAGCAGTGCATCGCGCATGGCGGCATCGAACGCGGCGATGGGTAGCGTCTCCTCGAACAGCTTGCCGTTCACATAGGGAAAGGCGGCGGTCTGTTCGTCGAGATTTTTCGAGCGCTTGTCTTCCGGCGTGTTCAGCGTCTGAAAGTACTGCGTCAATTGCGCGCCGAGGTCGGAACCGTCTTGTGCGGTGCGCTCGTCGAGCCAGATCCGGAAACTGCCGGCGGGCTGGAAGATGCCGGTGTCCTCAGCGAACAGACAGAACAGCAGGCGCACCAGCAGGACTTCCAGCGGATGGTCTTCGTAGCCGCTGGCCTTGAGGCGATCATGCAGCTTGCCCATGCGCTCGGCGGCCTTGATGTTGACCGGGTTTTGCGGCGCGATGACCTGGGTGCGGTAGCCCGCGACGAAGGCAAAATGCTTGATACGCTTGTGCAGGTCGGCAAGCTTGAATTCGGTCTCGCTACCGTCTTCCAGATCGTAGAGCCGAAAGCGCTCGAAGTCGGACACCAGGATGTAGCGCGGCAGGTCGCGCTCGGCGATGCCGTCGAAGTAGTCCGTGGCCTGCGCGAAGGCGCGGTTGAGGTCGGCGCCGCGGCTCTTGTGCTCGATCAGCAGCATGCCTTTCCAGAAGGCATCGATGCGGCCGTGCTTGAGCTTTTCGCCCGCGCGCGTCATGGCGACCTGCTTCTCGAATATGGCGACGCGCTTGCGCTCGATGCCGAACACGGCGAAAAAATCGTTCCAGAAGCTTTGTGCTTCGGCGCGTTCGGATTCTTCGTCAATCCACCTTTTCGAGAATTCGTGGGCGCGGCTGCGGATTTCGTTCCAGCTAAGTGGCATGGCTGTTATTCGACTTCCGGCTTGCGCGGGTCGCCGTTCTGGGCGATGAGGTCGCAGGCGAAGCGGGAGAGTTGATAGTCCTGCACGATCTGGACGGCACCCTTGCCGCCGGTGATCGGTTTGCCGGCACCGGCAAAGTGATGCTCCGGATGATTTCCCGAGATGGTTTGGGTCATTCAGCCGGGTCGGTGATCTGTCCCGCATCCGCCGCTGCCTTGAGCGCATGCAGGTTGCGAAGCAGGGCAACCTTTTCGGAAAATTCGATCATGTCGCTGACGTAAAAGCGCCATTCACGCGACACGGATGGCTTCCTTCTCGATGTGGGGGCGGAGTTCCGGGCGCAATGCCTTTTCGGTGACCAGGTCGACCGGGCAGCCGAACAGGTCTTCCAGATAAAACTGCAAGCCGAAATAGCGGTCCGAAGTGGCCGGACCGTCGAATTCGACCAGCACGTCGACATCGCTGCTTTCCCTGGCCTGGTCGCGCACGGTGGAACCGAAGAGCGATAGCTGCCGCACGCCGAAGCGCTGGCGCAGCGTCTCTTTGTGGTCCTGCAGCAGATGCAGAGCGGTCTGTTTTTTCATCGTGGCCTCGCTGGGGAGCTTAAGCCTTGTAATCGTAATCGACAATCAGCGGCGCATGGTCGGAAAAGCGCTGGTCCTTGTAAACGCTGGCCGAGGTGGCCTTGCCCGCGATGCCGGGCGTGGCGATCTGGTAGTCGATGCGCCAGCCGACGTTCTTGGCATACGCCTGGCCGCGGTTGCTCCACCAGGTGTAGGCCTCGCCGGTGTGCTCGGGGTAGAGGCTGCGGTAGACGTCGACCCAGCCGAGTTCTTCGAACAGGCGGGTCATCCAGGCGCGCTCTTCGGGCAGGAAGCCGGAATTCTTCTGGTTGGATTTCCAGTTCTTGAGGTCGATTTCGCGGTGGGCGATGTTCCAGTCGCCGCAGATGACGATTTCGCGGCCGGACTTGATCAGGGCTTCAAGGCGCGGAAAAAAGGCGTCGAGGAAGCGGTACTTGGCGAGCTGGCGGTCTTCGCTGCTGGAGCCGGAGGGCTGGTAGAGCGAGATGACGGCTACATTCCCGTAATCGGCCTCGATATAGCGGCCCTCGGCGTCGAACTCAGGCACGCCGAGGCCTTCGACGACGCGTTGCGGCGGAGTGCGCGTGTAGACGCCGACGCCGCTGTAGCCCTTCTTCTCGGCGTAGTGGAAGGCGCCGGTCAGGCCGTCGCACTGGATGAACTCGGGCTTGAGGTCGGCGGCCTGCGCCTTGAGTTCCTGCACGCAGACGACGTCGGCGCCCAGGGTGGGCAGCCAGTCGAAGAAACCCTTGGTGGCGGCGGAACGGATGCCATTGAGGTTGGCCGATATAATTCGCATCTAGATCGATTCAAGAAATTAGAAAAATGTCCGATTACAAAGCCGAGTTTGTGGAATTCGCCATCGCGTCGCAGGTGCTGTGTTTTGGCGAGTTCAAGACCAAGGCGGGGCGCATGAGCCCCTACTTTTTCAATGCGGGGCT
>JAHJNP010000115.1 GCA_018820745.1 Gammaproteobacteria bacterium | reverse complement strand
CGCCGTAGCGCCCGTGCAGGGCGATGAACACGCGATCGAATTCCCCGGTGATCAGATCGCCGAGGTTGCGGTTGGCCGGATCGAAGGCGTGCGCATCGATCCCTTGCCGGACCAGCGCCGCCAGCACCGCCGCACCGCTGTTCAACGACACCGGGCGCTCGGCCGAGGTGCCGCCCAGCATCACCGCGACCTTGCCATACGAACTTTCACGGGCTTTAGACCGTAGCAAGTCGGAGTCCCCTTGCGGGGCGTATTTTTTCGCCGCATTAATCGAAGCAGTATCAATCGGGCTCACCGCCGCTCTCCAATAATCCGCACTTCGCGTAACAGGCGCACATTGGTGTGTGCCTCCACGCTGTTTTCAATATGTTCGATCAGGCGCTCGATGTCGGTCGCCGTGGCATGCCCCCGATTGACGATGAAGTTGGCATGCTTCTCCGACACCTGCGCGTCGCCGATGCGGAATCCCTTGAGGCCGCAGGACTCGATCAGCCGCGCGGCGAAATCGCCCGGCGGGTTGCGGAACACCGAACCGGCGTTGGGCAGGTTCAGCGGCTGCGTGGCAATGCGCTTTTTCAGCAGGTCCTTGATCGTCTCGCGAGAAGCCGCGCCGTCGCCGCGGGCCAGCCGGAACCATCCGCCGATGAACCACTCTTCGTGTGCGTGCTTCAACGCGACATGGCGGTAGCCGGTCACGTATTCGTGCGGCAAGCGCTCGTTCAGCTGACCCTGGCGATCCAGCGTATGCACCTGAACCAGCTTGTCCCAAGTTTCGCTGCCGAAGCAGCCGGCATTCATCGCAATCGCGCCGCCCACGGTGCCGGGAATGCCGGCCCAGAACTCGCCGCCGACCAGGTCGTGATTGGCGGCAAAGCGCGCCAGCTTGGGCGCGGCCACCCCCGCCTGGGCATACACCAGGGCCGTATCGATATCCGCCGGCGCAGGGGGCAGGCCGTGGGTGCGGCTCTCGATCGCCAGTTTTTTCAGCACGCCGTGCAGCAGGATCACCACCCCCTTCACGCCGCCGTCGCGCACCAGCAGATTGCTGCCCAGCCCCACCACGTGGATGTCTTCGTGCGCGGGCACCGAACGCACCAGCCAGCCCAGGTCTTCCAGGTCGGCCGGGATGTAGGCGCGCTGCGCGGCGCCACCGGCGCGCCACGACACGTGCTTTCCCATCGGCTCGTTGTAGAGGAAGCGTCCGCGCAGCACCGGCGCCGCGCCGCCGCCCATATCCATCTCGCTCATCCGGTAGTCATGCCGCATGGGGGTCTCCCAGGGCCGGCGCCACCTGGCCGATGCTGCCGGCGCCCATCACCAGCACGACGTCGTCCGCCTGCGCCAGATCGTGCACCGTGGCGGGCACATCGGCGACGCTTTCAACGAACACCGGCTCGACCTTGCCCACCACCCGCACGGCGCGTGCGAGCGCGCGGCCATCGGCCGCCACGATCGGCGCCTCGCCGGCCGGATAGACCTCGGTCAGCACCAGCATGTCGGTCTCCGACAGCACTTTGACGAAGTCCTCGAAGCAGTCGCGGGTGCGGGTGTAGCGGTGCGGCTGGAACACCAATACCAGCCGGCGGCCAGGGAAGGCGCCGCGCGCCGCTGCCAGGGTAGCCGCCATTTCCACCGGGTGGTGGCCGTAGTCGTCGATCAGGCAGTAATGCCCGCCGTTTTTCGCCGCGATTTCGCCATAGCGCTGGAAGCGCCGGCCGACGCCGTGGAACTCGGCCAGCGCCTTGACGATGGCGGCGTCGCTGGCGTCGACTTCGGTCGCCACTGCGATGGCGGCCAGCGCGTTCAGCACGTTGTGCATGCCGGGATGGTTCAGCACCACGTCGAGATCGGCCATGCCTTCGCGCCTGACGCCGAAATGCATCCGGCCGTGTTCGAAACGCGGATTCAGCCCGCGCACCTGGGCCGCTTCGTCGAAGCCGTAGGTGGTGATCGGCTTGGTGATGCCCGGCAGGATTTCGCGCACGTGCGGGTCGTCGATGCACAGCACCGCCATCCCGTAGAAAGGAAGCCGCTGGCAGAAGTCGACGAAGGCCTGTTTCAGGCGCTCGAAGTCATGGCCGTAGGTCTCCATGTGATCGGCGTCGATATTGGTGACGATCGCGATCACCGGCGTCAGATAGAGGAACGAGGCATCGGATTCGTCGGCCTCGGCCACCAGGAAATCGCCCTGCCCCAGCTTTGCGTTGGTGCCGGCGGCGGTCAGCCTGCCGCCGATCACGTAGGTCGGGTCCATCCCCGCCTCGCCGAGGATGCTGGCGACCAGGCTGGTGGTGGTGGTCTTGCCGTGGGTGCCGGCAACCGCGATGCCCTGCTTGAGCCGCATCAGTTCGGCCAGCATCAGTGCGCGCGGCACGATGGGAATTTTGTTCTCGCGCGCGCAGACGACTTCCGGGTTGTCATCGGTCACGGCGGTCGAGACGACGATCGCGTCGGCGCCGGCGATGTTCTCAGCGGCGTGGCCGCGCTGGATGCGCGCGCCCAGCCTGGCCAGCCGCCGCGTCACTGCGCTGTCGGCCAGATCCGACCCCGACACGGCGTAGCCCAGGTTCAGCAGCACCTCGGCGATGCCGCTCATGCCGACGCCGCCGATGCCGACGAAATGGATCTGTTTAACGGCGTGCTTCATCAACCCAGGTCTCCCTTGCAAGGGCCGAATGTGGGCATCTGGCGATCCTCGCGACCGGTCGCATCCCGCAAGCGGGAACCCTGCTCCCTGCTCGGATCGACCATGCCGACAAAGTGGATGTGTTTGACGGCGTGCTTCATGGCGCCCTCCGGGCGGTGAGGCGTGAGGGGTGTCCACAAGGGGCACCGTCCCAAGCGCTGATCGCGCCAGTGACATCAGGCGTGAGGGGTGAAGCGTAAGGAGTGAGGTTGCTCATGCTTTCTTTCCTTCCCCCTGACCCCTGACCCCTGACCCCTCGGCAAGTGCCTCGCAAATGTCTGCCACCTGTTGGGTCGCATCGGGCCTGGCAAGTTTCATCGCCTTGTCCGACATGGCGGCGAGCGTGGCGCGGTCGAGTCCGCCGATCAGCGCCGCCAGCTTTTCCGCGCTCAGGTCTTTTTGCTGGATCAGCCACGCTGCGCCGGCGTCAGCGAGGAATTCGGCATTGCCCGTCTGGTGGTCGTCGACCGCGGAAGGGAAGGGCACCAGCACCGCCGGCACCCCGGCGCAGGCCAGTTCGGCCACCGTCATCGCGCCGGCGCGGCAGATGGCGAAGTCGCAGTCGCGCCAGGCGGCGGCCATGTCTTCGATGTAATCGCGCACCTCGGCCTCGACCCCGGCGGCCGCATAGTTCGCGCGCAGGACGTCGAGGTGCAGGCGGCCGGACTGATGCACCACCTGCGGACGCCGGTCGGCCGGCAGCAATGCCAGGGCTTGCGGCACCCGTTCGTTCAGCGCCTGCGCGCCGAGGCTGCCGCCCACCACCAGCAGGCGCAGCGGGCCCGTACGGGCGGCGCGCGCATCTGCCGGCAGGGCGGTCATGTCCGCGCGCTGTGCATTCGCCAGCGCGACGATGTCGCTGCGTACCGGATTGCCCACCCATTCGGTCGCCACGCGGCGGCACGGGATCGGTTTGTCCTTCTCGCCCCGGAACGCCTGCGGGAACGCGGTCAGCACGCGGTCGGCCAGGCAGGCCAGCATGCGGTTGGTGAGCCCGCCGACCGAGTTCTGTTCGTGGACGACCAACGGCCTGTTCAAGAGGCTCGCCATCATGCCGCCGGGAAAGGCGGTGTAGCCACCCATGCCCAGGACGACATCCGGCCTGCGCTGCATGATGGCGCGAAGGCTCTGGCCGAAGGCGACCAGCAGCATCGCCGGCAGCAGCAGTTTCTTCAGCAGGCCCTTGCCGCGCACGCCGCCCATCGACACCCACACCATGTCGATCCCGGCGGCCGGCACCACGCGCGCCTCGAGGCCATTTTTGGTGCCGAGCCAGAATACGTCCCAGCCCCGCCCACGCAGCGCATCGGCTACCGCGAGCGCCGGGTAGACGTGGCCGCCGGTGCCGCCGGCCATCACCATGAGGGTGCGGTTCGCGGCAGCCATCAGAACGTCTTCCCCCGCATCATCTGCCGATGTTCCCAGTCGATGCGCAGCAGCACGGCAATCGCCAGGCAGTTAGCGACGATGCCGCTGCCGCCGAACGACAGAAAGGGCAGGGTCAGCCCCTTGGTCGGCAGCAGGCCGACGTTCACCCCCATGTTGATGAGTGCCTGCACGCCGAGCCAGATGCCGATGCCCTGCGCCACCAGCGCACAGAAGTTGCGCTCCAGCTGGGCGGCGCGATGGCCGATCAGGAAGGCCTTGACGATGAGCCAGGCGAACAGCCCGACCACCACCGCGACGCCGATGAAGCCGAATTCCTCGGCGATGACGGCGAGCAGGAAGTCGGTATGCGCCTCGGGCAGGTAGAACAGCTTTTCGACGCTGCCGCCCAGCCCCTGGCCCAGCCATTCGCCGCGGCCGAAGGCGATCAGCGCGTGCGACAGCTGATAGCCTTTGCCGTAGGGATCGGCGAACGGATCCATGAAACCGAGGATGCGCTGCATCCGGTACTCCGAGGTGAGGACCAGCAGCGCAAACCCGATCAGCAGCACCACGATCAAGGCGGCGAACACCTTCCAGTTGAGTCCGCCCAGAAACAGGATGCCCATGGCGATCGCGACGATCACCACGAAGGCGCCAAAGTCTGGCTCGCTCAGCAACAAGGTGCCCGCCAGCATCATCACCGCAGCCATCGGCAGGAACCCCTTCTTGAAGTCGTGCATGAAGGCGGCCTTGCGCGTGGTGTAGTCGGCGGCGTAGAGCACGGCGAGGAACTTCATCAGTTCGGACGGCTGCAGGTTGGCGAAGCCGAGCGGGATCCAGCGGCGGCTGCCGTTGACTTCGCGCCCGATCCCGGGAATCAGCACCACCACCAGCAACAACAGGCCGGCAAGAAACAGGTAGGGCGCAGCCTGCTGCCACACCCGCATCGGCACCTGGAAGGCGCCCACGCCGACGCCGACGCCAAGCGTGATGAACAGGCCCTGCCGCAGCAGATAGAATTCGCCGTTGTGCCCGGTGTATTTAGCCGCTTCGGCAATCGCGAGCGAGGCGGAATACACCATCACCAGACCAATCGCCAACAGGCCGAGCGCCAGCCACAGCAGACCGAAATCGAGCTCGGCACTGGGTTTGGGCGCGCGCGCGGTGTAGAGCATCAGCCTGCCGCCCTTTCTGCCGCCAGCTTGTTGACGGCGTCGACAAACACTTCGGCGCGATGGATGTAGTTGCGGAACATGTCGAAGCTGGCACAGGCGGGCGACAGCAGCACGGCGTCGCCGGGATACGCCAGACGCTGCGCCGCCTCGACGGCTTCCTGCAGGCTGCCCGCCTGCAGGGTTTCGACCCCGCTCCCCGCGATGGCCGCGGCGATCAGCGGCGCATCGCGCCCGATCAGCACCACTGCGCGGGCGTTGGCTTCGACCGCGGCCTTGAGCGGACTGAAGTCCTGCCCCTTGCCATCGCCGCCCAGAATCACCACCGCCTTCCGCTTGCCCATGCCATAGAGCGCGGCTTCGGTGGCGCCGACATTGGTGCCTTTGGAATCGTCGTACCAGGTCACGCCGTCAATCTCGGCGATCTTCTCCACCCGGTGCGGCAGGCCCTTGAAATGCAGCAACCCGCGCAGCAGCGCTTCCATCGGCAAACCCAGCGCACGGGTCAGCGCCAGCGCCGCCAGCGCGTTGGCCGCGTTATGCAGCCCGGCCACCGGCAGCGCGGATAGCGGCATCAGCATGTCGCCGCCGAGGCAGAGTTCGTCCTCGCACAGGCCGAAGTTTTCATCCTTCGGGCTGCGGTCGAGGCCGAAGCTGACCACGCGGCGTCCGGGCAGGGCCATGGCGAGGCTGCGCGCGTCGTCGCGGTTCAGCACCTGCACGCCGTCGCCGCTGAAAATCCGCGCCTTGGCTGCCGCGTAAGCATCCATGTCGGAATAACGGTCCATGTGGTCTTCCGACAGGTTGAGCACAGTGGCGGCATCGGCGTTGAGGCTGGACGTCGTTTCGAGCTGGAAGCTGGACAGTTCCAGCACCCATGCCTGCGGCGCGGGCTCGACCCCCTGCTCAATTTCAGCCAGCGCATCCAGCACCGGCAGGCCAATGTTGCCGGCCACGCAGGTGGCCAGTCCCGCCACGCGGCACATGTCGCCGCACATCGCGGTAACGGTGCTCTTGCCGTTGCTGCCGGTGATCGCGAGCACCCGCATCGGATGCTCGCGCTTTTCGTTGAGCGCACGAATGGCGCGGGCGAACAGCTCGACGTCGCCCACCGCCTCGATGCCCGCCGCGATGGCGCGGGCAACCGCCGGCTCGGTCAGCGGCACGCCGGGGCTCACCACCAGCAGTTCGGCTGACTGCAGGCCGGCGTCGTCGAACGGACCGGTGTAGAGCGGCACCCCGGGCAGCCATTCGGCCAGCCGAGCCGCGTGCGGCGGCGTCGCGCGGGTGTCGGCCACGCTCACGAGCGCGCCACGGGCGGCCAGCCAGCGCGCGCACGACAGGCCGGTGTCGCCGAGGCCGAGCACCAGGACCTTCTTGCCGGAGAGTTGCAGGCTGTCGTAGTTCATCTCAATTTCAGACTCGACAGGCCAATAAGCACCAGCATCATGCTGATGATCCAGAAACGCACGGGCAGAT